>NZ_VIKY01000317.1:0-64547 GCF_009711925.1 Dolichospermum sp. UHCC 0352
TGGTTTCAGATAACTTCCAGCCGCTAACTTTATACTCAACTGAACGGCAATTCTTTTTGAATTTCGGGAAACCTGTCTTGGAAAATCGCTCCACTTGGGCAAAGCCCAAGACCGCGTTTTCCGCTTTTTTGCCCTTAACTTTCTTTTTACAATTATCGTAAAATCGAGCTATTGCACTCCAAGAACGCTCCGCAGCAGATTGTCTTGCCATTGAATTAAGTTCATCCGCAAAAGAAAATTCAGATGCCAAAATCGCGCAATATTTATTGAGATCATATTTCGTCGCACCTTTGTTATCCATCCAATATCTTAAACATTTATTTTGGATGAACTGAGATGCACGAATAGCCTCATCTATTGCGCGATACTGCCTATCTTTTCCTTTGACTTTGAACTCATAAATTATCATGGTTACGACCTAAACACCACAAAATTATGCTAACTCATATATTATAATTTTGTCAACGAGAAAAACTTTCTGTGGAGGAAGACAGCCTCTACCTGGCTTTCATCCCTTGCCTAAAGGACAGTTGAGTTTTTCCACCACGCTCCAAAACTCAACTTCAAGGGTTTTCAGCCTAGTCTCTTATAAATGTAATCCATCTGTAGTTAATTCAGAATGCAAGTTACCATTAATATACGTAACTTCACTTATCGTTGTTTTGTTCCTTGTGCGTATTCACTACTTTTTCTGATGACAGCATTAACTAAGTGAATTCAGGAAGATTTCGATTTCTGTCTATTTTGCTAGTTCACAATATTTAATATTATTAAGCAATACAACGCTATTAAATCCTATTAATCGTTAAAAATATTCTCCCGTCAGGATTAATCAACACTAAAATTTGGGATTGTTGAATTTACACAGCTTACTGTATAAGCTTTACAGCTTTTTACATATTAATTTGTAACATCATTTTTTAATGTCTTATCCCTTGATGAGCCACTAAATTTTGAGTCTCATACTTTTGGTAGATGACAATTATGAATGGTTTGTGATGTAAGTTGTAAGGAAAATTAATAAATAATTATATCAGCATCAATTTTTGTTCATAAGAAAATAGAAGTAAACCGCTAGAAAGTCTACTGAATAAGGTTAAAATAGCATATTCTTTTTTTTTATAAATATGTTTATTTATACCTACTTATGAAAATATTTTACTATTAACACAAATAAAAAATACGTAATTTTATTGCGTGATTGTAGTAACATGACTATGTGCAGCAAAGTAAGTAAGCTGTGAAATGCTTGCTACATAAGGGTTATGCTCGTAGTTTAAAAGTTAGATTTGCAGAATTATTGAGTCTGTTTGCTATTTATAGTCTGGATTAGACATATAAAGATTTATCGAAACCAAAGTAGATCAATTCCAGGGATGTAGAATAACCTTGCAAAAAGTGCTAAGATTTATCCGAAGTCTTTAATGTTTCCTTTTATAACGTGGCTAGAGCTAGTACAGCAATCGGTGTATCTCCCATCATTAAGGAGATTGTGCAAAAACAGGCACATTCAACTCGCTTAACTTTAAAAGAAGTTATTCTCATGGGAATGTTGGCAATTGATAAGTTAGATGACCAAAATTGTCAAGAATTGGCAGATCAAGTTCATCAAATGCAGGTTAATGGTGAAATCTAAAACTGCTGGCAAGAGTCTAAAATTCAAAGTCTCAAGCCTCCAGTTCTCAAGCTAAAGTTAGTTGCAAGGGTAGTTGTGTGATTTATCAAATTTCTACTCTTGACTAAAAAAATAGCAACTTCCCATTCAGTAATTCTCAATCAGTTCAAAATCTAACTTGCAGTATTGCTAAAAATTAGTAATATAGCACTTCCCGGTGTTATGAGGTACATATCTAGCGGGCAAGATGCCCGCACTACAAGAGTTTCATGATTCAACTTTGTACCTCATAAGAGCGGAAACCGCTGTAAGTTGGATTATGTTAGAAACAATAAGGGGGATCTAGTTTTAGATCCCCTTTATTTGTTCAGAAGTGCATAGAAATTTAAAATAATGCCATTATCCCAGCGGGAGAACCAGAACCTCTGCTCAACCTGAGAATCCCAATGATTAAGGTAGTACCTTGGGGTGGTAACTGATCTAAATTGGTGAGATTTTCGATCACAATTAGCGATCGCTCCAGCAGCAAACGATTAATAGTAAAATTGGTATCCTGCCCAGAATCTACACCGTGAGTATCAATGCCCACTCCGGTAATTTGCTTATGTGTAATTAAGAACTCAGTTGCATCATAGCTAAAACCGGGAAAGTGCATTTTGCCATATTTATCTTGGTTAAAAAACGCTTTTTGATTTAACCATTTTTCTTGCCAACCAGTATATAGTATCAGTAAACTACCTGGGGGAATTTCCCCAAATTCAGTTTCCCAAGTTTGAATATCGCTAATAGTCAAGACATAATCAGCATTCACTGCCGCTTGTTTGCAAATATTGATAACTACAGCAGGTAATATTAGAGATGATGCTGGATACTGGTCAATACTTGTACCGTTACTATAAAAACTATTGGGGGCATTAATATGAGTGGCGCTATGTTCTCCTAAAGCAAAGCGTCGTAAGTAATAACCATCATCTTGGATTTCGGCAACACTGGTAAATTCTACGGAAGGATCACCAGTCCATGTAGGTATATTTGTATCAATCCGATGGCTGAGATGGATAACGCGAGAGTAACTAATATTACTTAATTGTTGGGGATTTTTGCTCAAAGGATTTATTCCTAAGTTTAGGATATTTTAACAAATAATCCCCCAAGCCTTTTCACTTCAAGGTGGTTGGGGGGAGTTTTAATGTTGCAGCAAAAAGTGAATTTAATCTTAGTGAACAACAAAAAAGTTAAGTTTTGAATAAGGAAGAGTTAATTTTACGCAAACTTTCTCAAATTCAGGACTATGACAAACCAGATGCCGATAACCTCACTTGCTTCAAAATTAGCATTTAGCTGTTTGGCTTTTTCGTCTAAATATGGAAGACAGAGCCTTCTGGAATTCATTCCCATACAGAGTATGGGAACGAGAAAATCCCTGTTCCCTCTATCTCATATTTTGCTTTTTCTCGGCTTTAGGATCACGATTAGCGACAGCAGCTAATTCGGCATCCATTAAGGTTTTGCCGGTGGCAGCTAGGTAGACATCATCTAAACTAGGACGAGATTGGGCGATGCCAAAAATTGGTAAATTGGCATTATTTAACGCCTGTTGAATCGTGATTAAAACGTCATTTTGGGGGGTGACTACTAAATTTAGGGAGTTACCTTGGGCGCTGTTGATGATGATTTCTTGGACAAAAGGTAAAGCCGCTAAAAGATTTTTTGCGGTTTCGGCTTCTTCACTGGGGGAAAATTCGCGGATTCTTAAAGTGATGCGATCGCCTCCTACCTGATCTTTTAATTGAGATGGTGTACCATTAGCAATAACCAAACCTCTGTCAATAATTGCCACTCTATCAGCTAAAGCGTCAACTTCTTCTAAATAATGGCTGGTAATCACAACGGTAGTTCCCGCAGTGCGTAATTGACGCAAGAAATCCCACACCACAACCCGGCTTTCAATATCTAATCCTACCGTTGGTTCATCTAATACCAGCACATCGGGCGCGTGGAGTAAACCAGCAGCCAAATCTAGCCGCTTGCGTAAACCACCGGAATAAGTGCCAGTTTTTTTATCTGCGTATTCTTGTAAACCCAGTAAATCCAAAATAGTGTTAATTCGCTGTTTAATCAGCGCACCGGGAAGATGATAAAGTGCGGCTTGTAATTGTAGTAACTCCCGGCCAGTGAGGACTTTATCTAAAGCTACTTCCTGGGCTACATAACCTAGCTTTTGTCGGGCTAATTTGGGGTGATCTAAGACCGAAATACCGGAAACTTCAATTTTGCCAGCATCGGGGGTTGTCAGCGTACACAAAGCCCGCAGAGTGGTTGTTTTCCCTGCCCCGTTGGGTCCTAGTAAACCAAATATTTCTCCAGGTTGGACTTGAAAGGAAACATCCTCAACTGCAACTACATTACCGTAGCTTTTTTTGAGATTTTCGATGAAAACGGCAGCAGCCATAACAGCTATAATCCTTAACTATACAATTCGCAATAATCTATCTTTTATTGTACAAGTTGGGCGATCGCTGTGATGAGTTGAATATTTCATTTTGGGATAATTTTCAGGACAGATTGGGGAAATACTCAAAAAATAGGCATTGTTTACCCGATACTAACTAATCAAAAACATTAAAATCCAAAAGCTAAAGCATCAAGCATATATTTACCTTTTTCTCGTCCAACTTCTAGATAAATTTCTAGTAATTCTTCATAAGCCGTTTCTCCACCTATTATTTTCCAAAAGTCATTACCGATAACAACTGCATCATTAAAAGGCGTATAATTTAGGGTATAAGACCATTTATAATCCGCTTTTGTTGCCCCATAAGGATTATAAGGCATAGCATAATAAGCTTTCACTTGAGGACGATTTTTTCCACTTAGCAATTGAAATCTGAGTAACCGTTGTGTCACCTCTAAACACTGTCCTTTATTGGGCTTTGGACCCTTAATTTCAAAAAATAATTCTGTTCCATCTTTAGCTAAAATATACAAGTCCGTGCGAACAATTTTAAGTTCTAAATCATCACTGCATCTAGCATTCAACACTGCTGTTATCATCTGCTCTAAAGATGGCTTACCTTGCTTATTTGTTGCAGCAGATTCATATTTTTGTTTTTGAAGTTCAGCTTCTTCAAAAGCTGTAAGACTTACTTCAGCTTTAATATCATAACCTCGACGTACATCTTGATGATGCTCTAGCGCAATTAAACGAGCGCATTCTTCAAAAGAATTACCTAATTTTGTACTCAAGCCTCTTTCAAATTGATTAATACGTATTAATTCTGGTGGGATAAGTGCTGCTTGAAATGGCTTTAATTCTCCATTAGATGAAGACCTAGATAAATATTCGGCTGCATTATCTGGTTTTAAAATTTTACGTCCTTTATATTCATCTACAAGACCATCAATAAAACCTTCTAGATATCCTTTGATTGCTGCGCGAGTTGTAATATTAATAGCTGTCATGTGTTAACCAATGTTTAAAAAATAATGTTGAGTAAAGATTTAGCCAAATGATAGATTACAGGGACAGACACAGCATTACCAAATTGATGCTTTGCCTTATTTTCATTATCGGCTATTTGGAAATCTTCTGGAAATCCTTGTAATATTGCGTAATCTTTTGCCGTTAATGGTCTATATTTTTGAGGAAGATAAATTTTTTCAATAAAATTATGTTTATATATTTTTGGTTCATCACATTCTAGAGATATAGTTGCTACATAATCTCTCGTTCCCGTTGCGGTTAAAGTCCCAATAGCATCAGCATGAGGTAAATATATTTTAGAAATTCCCTTAATTCCTGATGAAATTTTAGAATTTACAAATTCATAACCTTTATTTTCTACAAAACGTAAAATTTCTTTATCTACTAAATGATTTATTTCTTCAATCTTCAAGTCAATAATTAAAGATTCTAAAATCTCATATTTCAAAGGATTACCATCTTTATCACCGTAAATTTTCCTTCTCCGATTTTTTAATATTGTTTGACAAATTGACTTTTCTCTCTGGGTTGTTTTGATTAAGTCCCAAGAATGAATGGTAGTATGTCCATCTCTAACATCTGAGAATAGAAAAAAATCATTTAATTCATCTATTCTTTGAAATCTACCTCTAGAACCAGGAATTTTACCATCTGTAAATAATACTTCTGGAGAAAATTTCTTTTTAGAAAAATCAGTGTGTTGAATATCAGGAATCATATCATATAATTTCCAATATTTATTTATGGGTTGAGGAAAGGTAAAACCCCAACTGTTATCTAGATCATTTCTAATTCCCACAATAAATATTCTGTCCCTATCTTGAGGTAAACCAAAATCATAGGAATTAAGAACTTGATATTTAACTACATAGCCAGATGATGTTAAATTTTCAAGAATATATTCTAAACTTGGTCTGTTTCTTGGTTCAGTTAAACCTTTAACATTCTCAAATATAAATGCTTTAGGTTGATTGGATTTTATAACTCGAAAAACATCATTCCATAATTGACCTCTGGGATCTTTTAAACCTTTTAATTTACCTGCGATTGACCAAGGTTGACAAGGAACACCACCGACCATTACATCTAGTTCAAAAGGTAGCTTGTCTAAATTAGTGATATCTCCTAAATATTGTTCGTCAGTATTGGTATCACGAATAAAATTATTTTTGTAAACTTTGATTGCCTCTTTGTCAATTTCTGAATAACCTAAACAAATTCCTCCTAGTTCTTCGAGAGGAATTCTAAAGCCACCAATACCGGAAAATAGGTCTATAAAGGTAAATTTAGTGGTAGGTTTTATGGTAGTTGTAGCTTGGAATAATGGGAATATTTCTAGCTGTTGAGCGTCAATACAAGATTTCATATTAATTTAGTACACAATTTTATATTATATCAGAAATGTTGACATTATATCAAGAAAATAGCGAAATGTGTTCAGTAACTTCTTTCCCTTTTGGTTGATTTCCCTGCATTGAATTAATCAGATATTCACCAAGTTCTTTCGCAAGTAACACCGGAACTGCATTACCAATTTGTTTATATTTAGAACTTATCGAACCATGAAAAATCCAATCATCAGGAAAAGTTTGAATTTTGGCAGACTCGCGCACAGTTAAAGGACGAAGTTCCACAGGGTGACACATATCTGTAGCTTTTTGTTGGGGACTGGTTGTGATTGTTGGTGAAGGTTTATCCCAAGATAGTCTTCTGTAAAAACCAACTTTTCCCCCACCGGAATTATAAGCACCTCCCATTGCTTCCTTCTGTAATTCTTCTGGTAAATTTTTCCAATTTTGTCCTGCTGCTAATAATCTTAAAAACTTGAGCCGATTTTCTGAATAACTAATAAATTCTGGTTGAATATCCACAAAATCTGTTAACGCATCTTTCAAAGTTCTCCATTTTGGTAAAATTTTACCATCTTTACTATATTTAGCGAGAGGAAATGTAGCAGTTTCACCATCTCTAGAACCAATAAAAACTACACGGTATCTATTTTGAGGAACACCATAATCTGCTGCTTCTAAAAGGTTGTAAACTACGTTGTAGCCTAATTCTTTCATTTCTGCTAAAACTACTTTTAAAGCTGCACCATTCATTTCATCAAGTCCTAAAGCTGGATAATCTTTTCCTCTTTGATTAATAGGACGATGACGCAAAAAAGCAGAAAGTAAACCTCTAACATTTTCCATTAAGAAAAATCGGGGTTGGACTTCTTTGACAATGCGGATAAAATCCATAAATAAACTTCCGCGTGGGTCCATAACTGAACCCCGTTTTCCTGCGGTACTAAATGGCTGACAAGGGGGACCACCCGTGACTAAATCTATTTCTCCTGGAAGTAAAGCACGACCTAAATTTAAAACTCTTCCTCCTTCTTCTAGTAATTCTTGGGAAGTAACTTTTTCTAATTCTCTGGGAATAGCACTTTCTTGGAGATAAGGTCTATTCAGAGCAATTGTTTTGACTGCATCTTTATCTTTTTCAACTACACTAACAGTATGAAATCCTGCTTGTTCTAGTCCTAAATCTAAGCCATAAGCACCTGTGAATAGGGAAATGCAAATAGGTTGATTATTGATCATTATTGTTTTTCTAATTTATTATTATGATCAATATAGTATATAATATAATGCGGCTTAGTTGAGAAAATTGTAGGTTGGGTAAACCGAAGTTAAACCCAACAAATATCGGTAAATGTTGGTTTTTGTTCCGATTGCTCCGCAACGCTAACGCGAACAAACCAACCTACATAAACTTACTTAATCTAGTCCCATTACTTGCCGATAATGAGGAGCTAATTTAACGACATTTGTTGATTGAGATGGTGTTTCCCAGTGACTACGATTCAACAATTCTTGTTGCAATTCATCAACATTGATTGTGGTAACTTTGCCATTATTAATAATTTGCTTACCATTTACCCAAGCACTATGCACAACATTGACAGGGCGACCTAAAACTAATAAACCAATGGGATCTGTACAGGGAAGTAATGATAAATTATTGAGATCATATAAAACTAAATCAGCTTGTTTACCAACAGTAATAGAACCAAGTAAATTTTCTACATTTAACCCTTTTGCACCTCCTAAAGATGCCATTTCTACGGCTTGGAGTGGGGTAATCCAATGTTGATAATCTGGTTCTGTAATATTATGTAAAATCGAACCAATTTTAATTGCTTCTAACAAGTCTTGAGAGTCATTACTAGAAGCCCCATCACAACCAAAAGTCACATTTACTCCAGCTTGCATATATTTAATAATTGGGGCTATACCACTGCCTAAACGGAGGTTACTCAAAGGATTATGAACGACTGTAGATTTTGTTTGAGCGAGAATATTAATATCAGATTCATTCAACCAAACACAATGTGCTAAAGTTGTACAACTGTTCAAAAAACCAAGTTTCTGTAAATGTTTTACCGCAGTACAACCATATTTTTCTTCAGCAAGTTTCTCTTGAGCTTTTGTTTCTAATAAATGGGCATGACGACAAAGATTGTACTTATTACTTAATTCAATACATCCTCTGAATAAATCATCGCTGCATAACTGAATTCCCGTGGGTGCAACTAAAATATTAATTCCTTTTTCCGGTTGATGAAATTGCTTAACTGCCGCTTCAATAATGGCTAAAGTTTCCCCAGTAGAACGAAAATAAAGTTCATGATCTGGTTGCGATTCTCCATTTGGTATGCCCGCACTCAAAGATTCATCTTGAATTAAAGGAGCAATAAAAGCGCGAATTCCTACTCTTTGATAAGCCCGAACTACTGTGGCAATAGTTTCTAATTCTTGTCCAGGAATTAATACTAAATGATCAACAACGCTTGTCCCCCCAGAAAGTAAAGTTTCTACTGCTGTTCCCAAGGCACTGAGATAAACTTGTTCTGTATCTAAAGGAGTAAAATCATAGAGATGTGCTAACCATAATTCTAACGGTAAAGGTGGAATTACTCCTCGTTGCCACATTTCTGAAGAATGGGTATGGGCATTGAAAAACCCAGGTAATAAAAGTTTATTTTCCCCATTAATTACCGTGCCAATTATCTCTAAATTAGGGGCAATCGCGGCGATTTTACCATCTATAATCTGCACATCTGTAGTTATGTAACTACCTGTAACGCTAATTAAAGAGTTTTTGATTGTAAAATTCATGATTTTAGCTTTAATTAAGTAATTGATCTATTAGCCGAATTTCAAGCTACAAGTTAAACAACGATATTGAAAAAGGGTGAGTAAAACCCACCCTGAGTATTATACCAGAAAAATAAAATATCCTTACTGCCAAACGTAGATAAGTAGAAATAAAACAATCCAGATAACATCAACAAAGTGCCAAAACAAAGAAGTGGCATTTATGCCAAAATGGCCGCTATCAAAATTACCAGGAATGAAAGAACGCAACAAGACAATTAACTGTAACAGAATACCCGTAAAAACGTGCAAACCGTGAAAACCAGTTAATAGATAAAACATTCCTCCAAACGTACCAGAAGTAAAGCCAAATTCTAATTGACTCCATTCCACAGCTTGTCCAAAAAGGAAATAACCACCCATAGCCATTGTTAAAAACAACAACAGCCGATAAGTCTTTAAATCATGTCTTTCTAGGGCTTTTTCTGCAAAGAAAATCACAAAACTACTAGCAACCAAAACCACAGTATTAATGCTAGGTTCTTTTACTTCCAAACCAGAAACACCAGGTGGCAACCAATTAACAGCAGAAGTTTTGTAGATAATATAGCCAGCAAAGAAACTTAAGAAAATAACACTTTCCGATAACAGAAAAACAATAAAACCAAACATTTTACTGCCTTCTTCATCATGTCCATGCTCATGACTAACATGATCTAAATCATCAGGAGAAACAGAACTATCCATTGTTAAAAAACTCCAAAACCAGGAAACTAGTAATTAAGAAAAAAGTAACGAGAAAAACTATAGCGATTCTAAATAAGACGTAAAAAATTCTCTTCCTTCTCTTCCTCTGCGCCCTCTGCGTCTCTGCGGTTCGTTAAAAAATCAAATTTACACATCAAATAGAATCGCTATATTACCCATTACTCATGTTCAGAAGATGCCATTAATTCAGACTTACCATAACCATAAGGCTCACAAGTAACAATCGGAATTTCTTCAAAATTCTCAACAGGAGGAGGAGAAGAAACAGTCCATTCCAAACCAATTGCTCTCCAAGGATTAGCAGAAGCTTTTTCTCCATCCATCCAAGAAATCAACATATTGAAGATGAAAGGAAGAGTAGACATTCCTAACAGAAAAGAACCCAAACTAGCAACAATATTCCAACCAATTAATTCAGGTGCGTAGGAAGCAGCACGGCGTAACATTCCTTGCAAACCTAAAGGGTGCATGGGTAAAAAATTCAAATTTGTGCCGATAAATGCTAACCAAAAATGGATTTTGCCCCAACCTTCATGGAACATTCTCCCCGTCATTTTGGGAAACCAATGATAGATAGCTGCATACATTCCCATAGTTACAGTTCCATAGAGAACATAATGGAAATGACCAACAACAAAATAGGTATTGTTAACATGAACATCCACTGGAACAGAAGAAAGCATAATTCCTGTAATCCCAGCAAATACAAACATTACCAAACCACCCAAAGCAAATAACATGGGTGTAGTTAAGCGAATTTTCCCGCCCCAAATAGTTGCCACCCAAGCAAATACCTTAATCCCTGTGGGAATAGATACAAACATGGTTGTCACCATGAAAAACAACCGTAGCCAACCAGGAGTACCACTCACATACATATGGTGTACCCAAACAATGCCGCTAACTACAGCAATTAACATCGAAGAAACAGCAACGACTTTGTAACCAAATAAAGGTTTGCGGGAATAAACGGGAAAGATTTCCGAGAAAATCCCGAAGATAGGCAAAATGATGACATATACCGCAGGGTGAGAATAGAACCAGAAATAATGCTGGAACATCACCGGATTTCCGCCTTTAGTAGGATCAAAAAAGGCAGTTCCCACTGTAATATCAAGAAGTAACATTACAGCCCCGGCTGTTAAAGCTGGCAGTCCAAATAATTGGATAATTTGAGCGCTAAATACTGCCCAAACAAAGAGAGGCATTCTAAAGAAACCCATTCCCGGCGATCGCATTTTCACAATAGTAGTGACAAAATTTACCGCACCCATAATGGAAGAGACACCGGAAATAGCCACTGCTAATAACCAGAGAACTTGACCGTTAATCAAGTTTCCCGTGGGGTTTTGGGTACTAACGGGGGGATATGCCCACCAACCAGATTGAGCCGGTCCACCGGGAACAAAGAAGCTGGACATGAGCAGAATACCCACCACCGGCACCATCCAAAAAGCGACGGCGTTCAAGCGGGGGAAAGCCATATCTCGCGCCCCAATCATTAAAGGAACGAGGTAGTTAGCCATACCAACAAGGGAGGGAAATGTCCATAGAAACAGCATCACTGTTCCGTGCATGGTAAACATTCCGTTGTATACTGTGCGGTCGATTAAATCAGCTTCTGGGGTAATGAGTTCTCCGCGCAAAATCATAGCGAAGATACCACCAACCAGGAAGAAAATAAAAGAGGTAACGAGGTATTGAATACCAATAACCTTATGGTCTGTACTAAAACTGAAGTATGTTCTCCAGGTTTGGGGCGGTTCGTGGTGATGTGATTCACCAGCAACATGAATGGGGATATTAGTCATTTGTCAGTTGTTAGTTGTCAGTGGTCATGAAAATAACGAAGTTAACCTGGGAAATTGACTAATGGTGGTGCAGCAGGTTCAACGGTTTTCCAACCGCTATCAATGCCGTTTTCTACTTTGAGGGCATATTCGGAAGCCGCTTGGTTAGGGGCTGGGCTGGGTGTTTGACTGGCAGCTTTGCTTAACCACTGCTGATAGTTGCTAGGTGATTCCACAATGACTTTGGCTCGCATGGTGGCAAAGTATGTACCGCTATACTGAGAGTCGGTTAAATCATACGCACCGGGGCGAATGGGAGTAAATTCAAAGTCCAGGTCGTTACCAGGAATAATGTCTTGTTTGAGGCGGAAAGCGGGGATAAAAAAGCCGTGAAGTACATCTTCCGAATGCAGATTTAGACGGACACGGCGATCGCTCGGTAAATGCAATTCTGTACTGGTAACATTGCTTTGGGGGTAATGAAACACCCAAGCCCACTGTTTAGCGGATACATCAATATGTTCTACATCCTCAGCTACTGCGGCTTCTGAAGCCTCATCTGGCGCAGCTTCAGCAGTTTCCATCTTCATCGGATTATGTAAGTGGATCTGGTGAGATGGTCCCTGGATACCCATTTCTTCGTAAACTTGGTAACTATAACCCGCAATCCACAACACCAACATAATTGGGATTGCTGTCCAAATTACTTCTAAAGTCACATTACCTTCAATGTGAGGCCCATCACCTAAATCTGTAGCTTTTGCCCGATGGAAACAAATAGAATAGAAAAGAGTAGCAGTTACTCCCAGGAAAATTAAAGATCCTAATGTTACCAAAAAGCTAAATAAATCATCAATCAGATGAGATTCAGCAGCCCCTTGGGGAGGAAGCCAAGAATAAGCCTGTTTACCAATCCAGAGACTAGTAAGAGTTACCGCAACTGCCCCAGTAACAATGGTCAAAAAGTTGAGAAATTGCCGAATTTTCATAATGGTCAGTTGTTAGTTGTCAGTGGTTAGTGGTCAGTGGTCATTTGTTAATGGTCAGTTGTGAATTGTTAGACAAGAATTTTTACACCAATCACCAATCACCAATTACCAATTACCAATTACCAATCACCAATTACCCATTACCTATTACCAAAGATTTGATTGATGTCTTGTCCTGCTCGTAGTAATTTATCGGCTGTATTGTGAACACCAAAATCTGCTGCCAGGTGCGCTCCTAATGTTCCATGAAAATACATCAGCAACATAATAATTACACCGACAACCAGATAAGAAATTTGCACTTCTCTCTCTTCATGTTTGCCGATAACGTAACGTTGCCAACCTCGCCAAAAGGTCATGCCAACCATCATCGCTAATAGTAATACACCACCCACACCATGCCACATCATTGTGGGCATTGCCAGCATTCCCCAAGGACTTTTGATATCTGCTGGTGGGGCTGCTAATAACATTTCATAAAAACCTGCACCAACCGTGAAAAATGTAATCACAGATGCAGCAAAAATGTTGTACCAACCGACATCAAATAATTGAGAACGTTCAACCTTAATTCCCAAAAAATTGAATAGCCATTTTTCCAAAGGGAAGAACACACCTAAAATATCAAAGATAATGGCAATGATGAATAAACCTAATGTGAGGTGTACCAAATTAGGATGAATCGGAATGGCATAAGGTAAACCATTTGCACCCATTTGGTGACTAATTTGGTCTAATAATTCTGAGTTCATGGCAAGATTCCATCCTTTACCGCTTCCACAACAGGTACGGTATGTAAGCCATACACCCATACCAGTTCATCACCAAGATATACTTGAAAACCAACCAAGGCTGTTAATAAAACTGCCACAGCTATATAATGAAAAGGGAGTTTTTTCGGATTACGACTCCGCAAAACATAACGCCAAGCAGTAATAGTGGCAATAATACCTGAAAGTGACCAACCGATGAGAGTATGAATATTTAAAACTGATTTAGCGAGTTCGTAGGGTTTTGCTAAACCAGCCTCAAATTGACCAAAAATAATTGCCACAAAAATAGCTACAGTGGCAATACACATATTCCACCAACTCACCTCAAACAAAGTAGTTTTACCAGTTACATAACCAGCGAAATCACAAAAAACAGAAAATAGCACCATCGCAATTACAAAGTGAACCACGATAGGATGTAAAGGATCTGGATATGGTAAATTATGCTCATTCAATGAAGTGAAAAAATCCAGCATTAAATTCTCCTAGACTGATTTACTACTCCTTAGCCAAACTTAAATAATTGCTAGATACTCACTCACTGATACCAAAAAGTTATTTGATAAATCTGGTGTGAGTTTGCTGCAATGTATAACCGTCAAGTGATTTCTTCATAGTCACAACAGTAATTATGGATGTAGCTAAACTAAATCACTGTGAGAGGTTGAATTTACTAGACGTAAATTTTTATGAATTGTCAAAAAAACTAAAAGCAGAACTTCTAGAATTAACGAGAGAGCCAAAAGCAGATTTTGATCTTGGCTCTATTACAATATTTTTAAATCAAAACCAAATATTTTTATGTTTATTGATGTACAATAAAAAATTATCACTTTGTGATTTAAAAAACCGAAATATATAGTTTTTATAGTAGGTAGGATGAAAATGAAGCTGGATAGAATAATATTTTAAGAATAATTGAACGCAGATAAACGCAGATAAACGCAGATAAAGAGGGATGAATTAATGAATTTTATGATTCTGTGCAACATTTTTTCTTTGCGTCTTTGCTCCTTAGCGCCTCTGCGCGAAACAAAAATATATTTCACTTACCTGATATCTGCATTCATACCCACCAAATCCCCAAATCCCTAATTAACCTTGATAGGGGTTATCGAGTCTATCCACAGAAACATTAACCGACAATGGTAAACGACCGGGATTTAACCGGGGTTCAGCCGCATAACCTACAGGTACTAAAACAGCAATAGCGATATCAG
Source organism: Dolichospermum sp. UHCC 0352 (assembly GCF_009711925.1). Lineage (NCBI taxonomy): Bacteria > Bacillati > Cyanobacteriota > Cyanophyceae > Nostocales > Aphanizomenonaceae > Dolichospermum > Dolichospermum sp. UHCC 0352. Next base: position 14,785 of record NZ_VIKY01000317.1, read on the forward strand.
GATCATTCTCAGCCCCAATTATAGCTTTAACCTGTTCCTCAATCCAACCATTCATAAAGCAGGTGGATAAACCCAAGCTTTCAGCTGCTAATACTAAATTTGTAGCAGCTATCATGGCATCTTTAATGGCGTATTCCCGGCGCTTGTCTCCTAAACTAGCTTGAAATTGCGGAATCGCACCTCTAAAGTAATTAACTGTCCCCTCATTCCAAGCCCCAGTGGCTGCACCTTGTTCTAAAATGGGTGTGATATCTTTTTCTCCCGCAGCAGCGTCAGCAGCAAAAACAAAGGTAACAGGCGCTTGGATAATTTGCTTTTGATTCCAAGAAGCAGCACATAACGCTGCTTTTTGAGCTTCGTCTTCAACTAAAACGATTCTCCACGATTGGACGTTAAAACTACTGGGTGCAGCTACGGTTAATTCTACCAGTTGCTTGAGCAATTCTGGGGAGATGGGGTCTGGTTTGAAGGTTTTGATGGAACGACGTTGTACTATGGCGCTGGGTACGTCTAATGCTGGGATTTGGGTGTTTGCAGTCACGCTATTCTCCTCTGTTTTATCCTATCCGCTTAGGGTAACGCTTTTTTGTACGCAGTTCGTTGGTTATTGATTAATTTTTTTTCTCACGCAGAGGCGCGGAGGCACGGAGGAGGTAAATACGGAGTTTTAATCCTTTGTAGGGAGATTTATTACAGAAATTCCCAGTGTTTTTAACTATGATTTTGCAGCAATATACTTGTCTAAGGTAGCAGATAATGTAGTTTTAGGAACAGCACCAACAACTGTTTTGACTTGTCGTCCCCCTTTAAACACCATCAATGTAGGAATACTGCGAATTCCGTAATGACTAGCAACGGTAGGATTTTGATCAGTATTCAGTTTTACTACTTTTATCTGTCCTTCGTATTCCGCAGCCACTTCTTCAACTACAGGAGTTAGCATTTTACAAGGACCACACCAAGGGGCCCAAAAATCAACTAAAACAGGAGTTTGACTTTCTAACACTTCTTGCTTAAATGTGGCTTCGGTGACATTGGTAATTGATGACATAAATTGTCTGCCTAGATTTAAAGTCAATAATTCAATAATATCTAATCAATAGGCGTGAAAATATGTTGATAAGTTTAATTTTGCTAAGTTTCTTGAATTGTTAATTTTGTCCTGCGGTATCAGAATTTTGATCAGCACCACAATGATGACAATAAGGTAATTCTTTATAAGTCAAATTATGACAGTTATGGCATTCAATATATTGATAATAACCGCAGTGGGGACAGTGGCTATCTTGAGGACGAATTTTTTTAGCACACCGAATACATTGTGATTTTTGAATTCTGTTAACTGCTTGAATTTTAGGATTAAATACAACGGTTTGAAAGAATTTAATCATGCCAAAACCAACTAAAGGAATTAGCAAAATATAAGCGTAACTAATTAGGAAGATTAATCCACCAAACAGGGAACTAATAACATCAAATAAGAATTGAAATATTATACCAATTTGCAGAAATTCAAATATTTTCAGAATTAACGGAATTAAAAATATAACTAATAAATGCCAGCTAATTAATGCTATTAATCCATATCCTCTGCGTTGGCTGAAGTTATTAACTAATAAGGCAATGAGAATTAACGGGAGTAAAAAGATAGCCTGAAATACTAATTGAATGCTGGGATACCAAAATGATGCGTCTTTATAACCTTTTTCAACTTGATTAAATTTAGTTTCCTCTTTGAGAAAAGACAGAAAATTAATACTTTCAGGTTTTGTCAGCAGTTGATTTTGCAGGTTAGCAATTTCCTGTTTCAATGTGGAAATCTTCTCGCTATTTTGTGCTAATTCCTGTTTAGCTTTTTCTGCGCGAACCTGATTAATGGAATTACCTGAAGACTGACCAGCAATTTTTTCTAATAAGCTTGAATCATATTGTTGACGAATAGTATTATTTGCTTGTTCAAGACGACTAATTTTATCCTGGGTCTGATTTATTGTGGTGAGAATTTTCTGATTTTGAGGATTATTCAGTTTATCTTTAGATTCACCGTAGTTCAAACATATTTCGGAAACTTTACCCAAATGTCCAATTTCTACATTTTGATATGTTTGCCGAACTCTTTGCTCATTGTTACCATAAGGTAGTGAACTTCTCAAAAATTCATAATCTTTATTTTTGGTAGTTTGGGTTTTATAATTATTCCATTCAGAATAACATGGATAAGCTTGAGTTGGGCTAAGATGCCATTCACTAATATTATTTAAACCTGTAAAAACGTTAATTAAAATGAAAATATCAACTAAAATAATGACAATCAAACTCACTTTATTGAGTGGTTCATTATTGACTGTTCGAGAGTTATTAAAAAATTGATTTGAAAGACGGCGTATTCTGGTGAACATATAACTATCCTCTATCTAAAATATACACGAAATAGTAACTTAAAACCCTAAATTGAATTTAAAAAATTCCACTCATCAAACCAAAGTGATATATCTACTTGCTCAATTAATTCAATAAATTCAGTTTTTACATCAAAACTAATTCCATGAGGCTGTAAAGTAGCGGAAATAACAGTTTCCACATCATCTTTTGTCATCAATTTAAAAAGATATTTATTTGTAAAACAGTTATTAACGTGCTGACGTACCTTAGTATTTAGTTGTTGGTCATTAGCTTTCATATATTTATTGTCTAAGACAGTATTTAATTTAATTTGAAGATTTTTATACCAAAATGCTAAGTCCTCATATTTCTGATCATTATAGCGGGTTGCTAAAATAAGTTCATGATTTAAATAATTAGTTTGTAACTCATTTTCCAAAATATTAATATCAACATTTATACCTTTTTTTAATAACCATTTGTTTAACAATCGAGCTAATTTTGGTATATCAGTAAAGAGAGTTGATTCTAATGTGTAAGCAGACCAAATATGAGATTTCAAGTAAATTCTATTCTGAAACTCATTATTAAGTCCAGATTGATGAGTGTCAATCAAAAAATCTCTGTCTATTATTAATACAGATTTCTCCCAAAGTGTTTGATTGTTTTTAACTTCCGAAAAAACGGTTTTGTAATGTAAAATTCTCTCAGAAACTTCACTAACTCCTCCTAAAACCCAATAAACATATTTTTTATTATTACTAATATTCTGCTTGAGTAAGATATCAATTACTTGTGCATCATCTGCACCTTCAACAAAGATTAGAGTATCTGATTCAATGGCATTTAAAAAATCTAACCCACTCACCATTCCTAATGCACTAATAACCGGATTAACTTGAGAGGGATAAATACCAGAAAAGCGCGAATTTACTGCTATCAGATTATTGCTATCTATGGTTTTATATATGCCTGTAGGTTGACCATCAAGATGGAATAAATTAGATAAATTTGCACTACGAATTAACGCTTCGTTATGAGTTGTGATAAAAATTTGATTTTTTTCAGAGAATTGCACTAATATTTTTAATAAACGACTCTGAATTTCTCTATGAATATGACTATCAGGTTCGTCCAAAAGAATCAAATTTAAGTCTTTTTGAATGGAAGAAGGATGATAAAGATTTAGCAAAATTTCAATAATTTGTAAACTGCCACTACCTAGAAGTGCAATATCTTTTTCAATGTCTATTTCATTATGTTTAAAATTAAATACAACTGTTACATCTTTTTGAATTTGGCTAACTGTAGAAATATTCATGCTCCGATTTCGATTGTAAAGAATAAAAGATAGAGCCTCTAAAAAACTGCTAAACAAAGAAGGATCAGAAGAGTTATAAAGTTGATATAACCGATTACGAATAACCCTTGATGAATCACGATTGATGATAGATTCTTGAATTTGTGGGATTGTTACGAATCTTTCTATTTGGCGAATTGCACTAGAAGGTGAGGTATAGTAAAAACTAAAAGGAGAAGGTAAATTTTGGAAAAAATTATTGAATTTATTAAAATCATAACTGCCAAAATCAAGTAACTCAATTACATAATTACGTCCTGAACTACTAATTTTAAAACATATTGTGATTTCTTCATTATCATTGGCAAGTGTCGCGGATAATTCAATTTTATTGTTTTTATCTCTTTGATAAAAAATATCTTCAAAATTAGGACTCAAAACACTATTAATTTGATCAAAATATTTGTCTTGAGTAGTTCCTAAAATATAGTCATTTCTTCTATAATTACCAGTTGCTCTAAGGGCTTTTCTAATTAATTTAGTAAAACATTCATGCCATAAAGATAACGCTTGTAGTAGTGTAGTTTTTCCTGAATTATTAACTCCAGTAAAAATATTAAGAGTCGGATTAAACACTACTTCAATATCTTGAAATAACTTAAAATTCTTCACTTTAAACCGGGAAATGTGCATAATATTTTTTAAAAAATAAACAGATTGAATTAATTTTAGAGAGATGTATTGTAAAAAAATACAACTACTACACTGTAATTTATGCCCTGTTTACCAAGTCATCGGTTATAGATGAACAAACAACAGTTACATTCATTTTGGCACAATCATAGGCGAAACGTATAGATTGAAAAAACTCTTGTTCCTCTCTTCTTTTGCGCCTCTGTGTCAAATAAATTCATCAAATTTCAGTATATTTGTAGCTAAATTATTCCTTTTCTTCTATTGGCTGGGTAATAGCCTGACAATATCTAATTAAAGTATCAATGCGTTCTTCAATATTTTTCAACCTAGATTGTAATGTTGTTAATTGCTTTGCCCCTTGGAGAAACATCATATCTACTTCCAAGAGTCGTAACTGCTTATTTATTTCCGTTTTATAAGATTGTTCCCGCGAATTAGCATCAACCAACGGGACAATTTGCTGGATAAAAAATCCCTGCAACTGGGCTAAATTCTGCTTTAATTTCTGTAAATTAAGTTTACCTGCCGTTACATTAGCTCGAAACTCATCTAGAAATGTTGCCAATTCCTGATATTTATCACAATTAAAAGACATCTGTTGCTAGTTAAGATAGTATTAATGTCAAGAAAATTTTCTCATACAACCGAAATTTCTTTTGTTTATTATCAAAATTACAAGCCTTAAAATCAGATTTAAGGCTTGGTTTGCCGTCAATAGGTATTTTTTATGATCTTTGCAGGCAAGCTGCTATGGATGATGACTACAAGCAATTAGGGCATCATCTCTAAGCCAGCATCTATTTTATAGGCGTGCTGTCAATTTTGCTTTTCTCTTAACCTATCCACCAATTACCTTTTTAATTTTATGAGTAGTGTAGCTGTCAAACCCCCTGTTGATGTTGTTCTCCCAGATTGGCTTAACAAATGTTTAATTGCACCACCAGCACCGATACTTACAGAGGAAGAAGACCGAACGTATAACGGTAATGCCTTAATTTGTCGGGCTTTTCAGTTTGCATATGAACTGCATGGGGGTCAAATTCGGAAGTCGGGAGAACCGTATATTGCCCATCCTGTTGCTGTAGCTGAAATACTCCGTGAATTAGGTGGTAGTCCGGCTATGATAGCAGCCGGATTACTCCATGATGTAGTTGAAGATACAGAAGTTACAAGTGAAGATATAGAAGCCCGGTTTGGAGCAGAAGTGCGGCTATTGGTAGAAGGTGTTACCAAACTGTCGAAAATAAATTTTACTAGCAAAACCGAAAGTCAAGCGGAAAATTTCCGGCGAATGTTTTTGGCTATGGCGCAAGATATTCGCGTAATTGTGGTAAAACTGGCAGACCGTTTGCATAATATGCGAACCCTTCAATATATGTCCGAAGCTAGTCGTCAACGCAGCGCCCAGGAAACACGAGATATTTTCGCACCTTTGGCGAATCGCTTAGGGATTTGGCAAATTAAATGGGAATTAGAGGATTTAGCATTTAAATATTTAGAACCAGAAGCTTATCGAGAAACTCAGCAATGTGTCGCGGAAAAACGCACGGCACGGGAAGAAAAATTACTCAAAGCTACGGATACTTTGCGCCGTCGGTTACTCAAAGCTGGTGTTAATTGTCTGGAAATTAGTGGTCGTCCTAAACACCTTTATAGCATTTATCAAAAAATGCAGCGGCAGCAAAAGGAATTTCATGAAATTTACGATTTGGCAGCACTGCGAATTATTGTTCAAACCAATGAAGAATGTTATCGGGCTTTGGCAGTGGTTCATGATTCTTTTCGTCCCATTCCTGGTAGATTTAAAGATTACATTGGCTTGCCTAAACCAAACCATTATCAGTCTTTGCATACCGGAGTAATTGGCTTGACTGGCCGCCCGTTGGAAGTGCAAATTCGGACTTTGGAAATGCACCATATCGCGGAATATGGTATTGCTGCCCATTGGAAGTATAAGGAAACTGGGGGTTCTGAAAATACTCCTGTGACCAGCACTGATGAAAAGTTTACTTGGTTACGGCAGTTGCTAGATTGGCAAAGTGATTTAAAGGATGCTCAGGAATACTTAGATAGTGTTAAAGACAATCTATTTGAAGATGACGTTTATGTCTTCACCCCAAAGGGGGATGTTGTTCCTTTAAGTCCCGGTTCTACAAGTATAGATTTTGCCTATCGGATTCATACGGAAGTCGGAAATCACTGTGCGGGGGCGCGAGTCAATGGGCGAATTGTTCCTTTATCCACGCGTCTGCATAATGGCGATATTGTGGATATTATTACCCAAAAGAATTGTCATCCCAGCTTAGATTGGTTAAATTTTGTTAGCACTTCGGCTGCGAAGTATAGAATTAAACAATGGTACAAGCGATCGCGCCGGGAAGAAAATGTTGCTAGGGGACGGGATTTATTAGAGAAGGAATTGGGGAAAACTGGTTTTGAGAATTTGCTCAAATCAGACGCTATGCAAACTGTGGCGGAAAAATGTAATTATCACAGTGTGGAAGATTTACTCGCCGGTTTGGGTTATGGGGAAATTACCTCAAACTTAGCACTGAACCGCTGGCGGGAAATTGTCAAAGCTAGACAACCTGTAAGTGATGTTGTTCCATTTATTCCCAAAGAACCAACGCCAAAAACTTCACGGGATATGTTAACCACTAGTTCCCGTGCTAGTGATTCCCCAATTATTGGTATGGAGGGTTTGGTTCATCATATCGCTGGCTGTTGTACTCCCATTCCTGGGGAAGCGATTGTGGGTGTAGTGACGCGACTAAGAGGAATTTCTATTCATCGCCAAGGCTGTCATAATGTAGATCCTGTTGAGTATGAGCGTTTAGTCCCAGTCCGCTGGAATTTAGCTATGGAAAACCGCAGTCGTACTCATACTTATCCTATTAATATACAAATTGAGGCTATGGATAGGGTAGGAGTATTAAAAGATGTTTTGTCACGTTTGAGTGACCAGGGGATTAATGTCCGTCATGCTCAAGTGAAAACTTCTTTGGGACAACCCGCTTTGATGAATTTGGGTATTGATGTCCGCGATTGTTCTCAGTTGGAACATTTATTTGTGCAACTTAAGAAAATGAGTGATATTCTCAATATTCGTCGGGTTTGTGAGGTTGAGGACTGCGGTTAGTGGGGTTTACAGCTATTTTCAATTTTGTTTCGCGCAATCTCTCTTAGAGATCCCGAAGGGTAGGCGCTAAGGAGCAAAGGCGCAAAGGAAGAAGATAGCTGTAATTTAAAGGTTTTAGACGATTTCATTTAAGGTTTGCAGCAGTTGATCAATTTCTGCGGCTGTGTTGTAGTGGGCTAGTCCGATTCTTAATAGGCCGCCTGATGTTTCTACGTCTAATTTTTCGGTGAGGTTAACTGCATAGAAGTTGCCGTACCAAGCAAATATTCCCTGTTCTCCTAATATTTTGGCGATTGTTTCTGGTGTTTTTCCTTCTATGCGAATAGAGACGGTTGGTGTCCGCCATGTAAATTGGCTGGGTTCGGTAATACCATAAAGGCTTAAACCGGGGATTTTTAATAATCCGGAAATTAGCTTTTTGCTTAATTCTCTTTCATATTGTTGGATGGCTGACATTGCTACTAATAATGCGGCTCGTCGGCTATGATAAGCTGATACTAATTCATGATTCTCTTGTTCTGGTGCAGTCAAAAATCGAGGACAATGGAAGGTAGTTAAACCTTCTCTGTCGGCTTCTATTAAGGATGAAAGTAATTCGTTATCTAAGATTGGGGAAACATGACAACCTAATTTTGTTAAATAATTAATTGCTGCTACTAATCCGGCTAAACCTTCATGATTTAATGTTCCTGTTTCCCATCTGGAAGGGACTTCTTCTGATGCGGGTTTAACTTTATAAGGGGAAAATTTGGTTAAATGTTCTCTTTTTCCGTAGAGGATTCCTAAATGGGGGGCAAAGAATTTATAGGCGGAACAGGCGAGAAAATCACAGTCTAAATGATGAACATTTATCGGTGCATGGGGGGCATAATGAACGGCATCAACATATACTAAAGCCCCGAATTTATGGGCGAGTTTGACTATTTTAGCAATATCATTAATTGTGCCAACGGCGTTGGAAGCGTAAGTTACTGCTACTAGTTTGGTGCGGGAATTTATCTTTTTTTCTAAATCGTTTAAATCTAAAGTACAGTCGGCGATATTAATATCAACAGTCCGAATAATTACGCCTTTTTCTTCTAAGGCATACCAGGGAGAAATGTTGGCTGCATGGTCTAAGTCTGTAACAATTATTTCATCACCAGGTTGTAGTTCTCTACCGATAGCGCGACTCACGGAGAAGGTGAGGGTGGTCATATTTGCGCCAAATACTACTTCATCATTATCGCATCCTAGGAAGTCGGCGATCGCTGCCCTGGCAGAAATAATCAAGGCATCGGTTCGCATACTGGTAGTAAAAGCACCGTGAGCATTGGCATTTGATCTAACTAAATAATCACTAATTGCGTCTAATACTCCACCGGGTACTTGTGTGCCACCGGGTCCATCAAAGAAAATTGCTGGTTTTCCGTTGATTGTTTGTGTGAGTGCGGGAAACTGGGAACGAATCCATTTTATGTCTAAAGATTCCATGATTTTTCCTCTTTTTTATGATTTTTGTTTCGCGCAGAGACGCTAAGGAGCAAAGACGCAAAGGAAATACAATAACTCATATTGTAGTCTAAGATTCAATTTTGTTGTCTAGGAAAAGCAACATTATTTAAAAGGTTAATAGGGTTGATATTTTTTAGTAATTGCATTTGTTGTTGATTTTTAACTAATAATGCCCCCGCAAATCCTAGTGAGTTGACAGAAATTTTCTCAAATTCTTCTTGTTTGCGGGGGATAATTAACATCCATTCTCGCGTAAATAAAAGATTATATGCTCCTGATTGCATATTATTTTCTAGAGGTTTAATTCCCACAGTTCGCAATAAAGTATGATATTTTTCTAAGGTTACTTCTGCACTTTCTCCCATTTTAAGAGTAGTGAAAGCGTGTAAAAAGGGAAATTCTGGAATAGTTCCCAGATCATTTTCTAATTTTGCTGTTTTCAAAAGTGGTGAAATGGGAATATCTGTTTCTGTAAAAGGAACAATTTGCAAATGTTTATGTGGTTGACTCGCACCGGCAAGTTTACCACCATTATAAAATACTAACCCATTAAATTCTGCTAAACAAGCCCATACTGCTGTTAAGTCTTCTAGGGTAAGTAGGCTTTCCTGTGGTTCAAAAGCGCGGGTGATTATTAATAAGTGATAATCAACAACATTGAATTTATTTAAAATACAAACATGAGTATTAGAGATATCTGTGACAAATAAATCTTCTTCGTAGGGTAAAAAAGGATTAAATTCTTTACCAGTTTTAGTCGCTTCTTGATCTTTTTTAGCCTTATCAGCGTTTTTGCGGTTGATATTTTCTAAAATTCTGATAACAAACTTGATTCCATCTTTTTCAAAAATTTCCAACTCTGTAGGAATAGATTTTAAAGCTCCAGATTTTAAAGCTAGTTCGGTGGTTTTTTTAAGACTTGTCCATAATGTACCGGGTTTCAGTCGAATTTCTTGCTGGTGCATATTTTATAGGAGATAAATAACAATTTTATATCATAAATTGGTTACATAAAATCAATAATTTTGGCTCTAACGTTCCCTTTATGTAAACATTTATTGTAGGTTGGGTTGACGTATGTTACCCAACAACTCTTACTATCTTAACGCCAATGTTGGGTTTCACTTTATTCAGAGCATTAGAACCAAAATTTCTGGTAATATTGGATTTCTATATAGTATAATTAAAATCAGCAAATTATCACCATTCAAGAGGTGAATCATGGTTCAAACCTTAACCAAATCAGTCAGCTTTGAGGAGTTTATCCAATCCTATCCAGAAACAGGATCACGTTATGAATTACACAATGGAGAAATTGTAGAAATGAACCCACCAGTAGGAGATCATGAATTCGTAATTGGTTTTTTAGCCCGTAAGATATCAGGAGAATTAGATAGACTTAATCTTTCTTACCTCATACCTAAAACAACATTAATCAAAACACCAAAATCTGAATCTGCCTATTCACCTGATATTTTATTACTCAATCCTGCTAACTTACCTAATGAACCTTTGTGGAAAAAAGAATCAACCATTACTCAAGCTGCTTCAGTTCCTTTAGTGATAGAAATTGTTAGCAGTAATTGGCAAACAGATTATACTCATAAAACCAATGATTATGAATCAATGGGTATTTCTGAATATTGGATAGTTGATTATGGTGCTTTCGGTGGTAAAAGATTTATTGGTAATCCTAAACAACCGACTATTTCTATTTATTCTTTAGTTGATGATGAATACATAGTTAATCAATTTAGAGGTAATGATTTAATTATATCGCCATTATTTCCAGAACTCAAATTAACACTTTCACAAATTTTACAAAATATATAAATACTGTAAGCGTCAGATACCCGACTTGTTTAAGAAGCCGGGGATCTGATCTGATCTAAGAACAATATAAAGTATCTCTTGTATCCCTTTTTGTCACGGGATTAGTACCTTTTGCCAACTTACATAGTTTCTTTTGTTCATCTTGACGCAGTAGGACATCGGTAAAATCTGCACCATCTATTATAGCACCATCAAATCTGGCGTTAGCGGCAAATGCTCCTTCTAATATGGCGTTGGTTAAGTCGGCTTTAATCAATCGCGCTGAATCTAATGTAGTATTAGTTAGGTTTGCTCCCTGTAAATTTGCTGATTCTAAATTGGCGGCGAAGAAACTCACACCACTTAAATTAGAGTTACTAAAATTACTGTAACGAAGATTTGATTTAGTAAAACTGGAGTCTGTTAAATCACGTCCAGAAAAATCAGAGTTGATCAGAATTTCTTTGTTATATTCCAGTGCTACAGCAGTAGGGACAAAACTTGCTAAAGCTGTGGTGGAAATGATTGCCCAAAGTAATAAACTGAGTATGCTTATCCAATTGCGATGTTTAGTATTCATGGTATTGTTAATTAATGGCTAATCCTTCTCCATTTAATTATGCAGATATTGGTAACATAGGTGAAGACCTGGTAGCCAAATGGTTACAATCTACAGGTTGGGAAGTTTTGCAGCGTCGCTTTTGGTGTCCTTGGGGAGAAATTGATATTATCGCTCAATATCAAGACTCAATTGTGGCGTTTGTTGAAGTGAAAACCCGCAGTTCTGGTAATTGGGATGAGGGGGGAAAAAATGCCATTACTCCCCAAAAACAAGCAAAAATTTGGCGGACGGCGGAAATATTTTTAGCTGAATATCCACAAAAAGCTGATTATGCTTGTCGCTTTGATGTAGCACTGGTTCACTATCAACCAGAAACTAGAAAAATTATTGGGGACAAATTTTTAGAGCGTTTATCTATATCTGGATATGAGTTTAAACTGCAACAATACATTGAGGCAGCTTTTGATAAATAATAAATGCTATGGCGAAATTATTTTTACTTTGCGATACTTAATTTAGAACTGTTTAAGCGAGTGTTTCTGGACAATATCCTAAACCTCGAACAAACTGTTGTCTAAATGCTTCAATTTCTTCCCTTTCCGGGCTACCATGAGAAACAACTGCTACTTGGTAACGACGCATTACGTCTACGGGTGTTTGTCCGGCTTCTAAACTCCAAAACGCCATTTGGACTCTCATTGGTGGTTGATAGCTAATTCCCAATTCACTCAAGAAAGCTCGAAAATCGCCGTCTTGTTGATCTGAGACTGTTTCTTTGAATTTAATTCTGACTACCCAACCATCAATTTGATGAATCACGCTCACAAAGGATAGGGGAAGTTGTGGTCTACCATGTAGGTATTGAACGATTCTCAGGGTGAGGGTGGCATTGCCTAGATAGTATAAGTATTCCATCATCATGTTATGGGATTAAATTTAGTTCTACCTATCTATCTTCGTTAATGGGGTGGAGTTCCCGGTAGGGTAAAAGCACCCGTTCTTTTATGGGGAGATTTACCCAATCTGGGCAGAAGGCAGAAGGCAGGGGGCAGGGAGAAATAATTTTCCCAATTACCAATTACTCAATTACTCAATTAATATGAAGCAAAAAATACTACAAGCAGAATCACAAGATATCAATTTAGATTGTTCGTTGTCTGGTTATGAATACGAACTTCCACCGGGACGAATTGCCCAAAACCCTGCTGTTCCTAGAGATAGTTCTAAGTTATTGGTGGTAAATTCTCCTGAAACCGCTAAGACTATACCACCACTACATCACATTTTCCGTAATTTGCCGGAACTGTTAAAGCCGGGAGATTTGCTAGTGATGAATAATACTAAAGTTATTCCCGCTCGGTTGTATGGCTATACGTCTACGAGTGGGAGTGTGGAGGTGTTACTGGTAGAGGAACGGCGACATAATTGCTGGTTGGCTTTGGTGAAGCCAGGAAAGCGGTTTAAGATAGGCAATGAAATTATTTTTACATCGGGGGAACAGGGAAATAAACAAACATTAAAGGCAACAGTGGTTGAGTCAGATTCGGAAACTGGGGGGCGATTATTACAGTTTGAGTTACCGGAGCAAGTTCCTTTATTGCAGGTGTTGGGGACATTTGGACAAATTCCTCTACCACCTTATATCACGGCTTCTACGGCTGCTGATGAACAGTATCAAACAGTGTATGCGGCTGAAGAAGGAGCGATCGCAGCCCCAACAGCAGGATTACATTTTACACCGGAATTACTAGAAAAATTGCGTAGTTGTGGCATTAATCAGGCTTTTATTACTCTTCATGTGGGTATCGGTACTTTTCGCCCAGTAGAAGTAAAAGATGTTACTACCCATGCTATGCACGAAGAATGGATTGAAGTTCCTGCTGATACCGTTGAGCAAATTCGGGCTACTCAGGCTGCTGGGGGGCGAATTATTGCGGTGGGAACAACAGCGGTAAGGGCTTTGGAGGGTGCAGCACAATTGGGAGATTTACAGCCATTTGTGGGGAAGACAAATTTATTTATTTATCCTGGGTATAAATGGCAGGTTGTGGAGGGTTTAATCACCAATTTCCATTTACCCCGTTCTAGTTTATTGATGCTGGTTAGTGCTTTGATTGGTAGAGAAAGATTGTTGGATCTTTATCAAGAAGCAATTACTTCTGAATACCGCTTTTATTCTTTTGGTGATGCCATGCTGATATTACCAGAAGGGAAAAGCATTAAATTATGAATTTTTGATGAAGTAATGGATCATCTAATTGAGATTAGATTCAGGATGACTTTTTACTTTTCGTTACATATTACTCTTCGAGAAGCCGCTCCGCGTCTACGGTTTTTTTCCGTTCACCTACTTAATTGAAAAAATTATTATTCCCTATTCCCTATTCCCTGTTCCCTGTTCCCTGTTCTCTATATTGGTAAACGATTTATATCTTTATTGCAACCAATTACTACCATTGCAGAACCTTTTTCTAAACGTTTAGTTGGTTCGGGATTAATGATAAATTTACTATCATGACTGACAGCTAACATATTTAAACCATAGCGGTTACGAAGTTGAAGTTCAGCAATGGTTTTTCCATGAAATTCATCAGGAACAATTAATTCAACAATACTATTATCTGGGTCAAGATCAAATCTTTCTAAAATTCCCGGTTTAGTAAGTGTGCGTGCTAAAGCACAACCGGCTTCATATTCAGGAAATACTACATGATCTGCTCCCACTCGTTGTAATAATTTACGGTGAACTTCACTAGAGGCTTTTGCCACCACGTGAGGTACACCACCTTCTTTGACATTTAAAGTAGTAATAATACTTTCCTGAACGTAATTACCAATTGCGACAATAACGGTATCAAATTCAAAAATTCCGGCTTCTTTTAGTGCTGCTGGTTCGGTTGAATCTAGTTGCAAAGCATGACCAACAATTTGTTCGTTCAAAGCTTCAGAAACTTGCTTTTCGTTCACATCTGTAGCCAATACTTGATAACCTAAATTATGCAATGTTGAACAAACGGAACGACCAAAACGACCTAACCCAATTACAGCAAATTGGTGGTTATCTTTACGTAAACTGCGAAGAAATTTTAATGATGAAAGATTCATAATTGGTAATTGGTGATTGGTAATTGGTAATTGGTACACTAAATACGGAATGAATAATCCCTGTCCATAATGTAGTTGATTTTGATACTACTAAGTAAACCACCTAAATTAGCTATGCAAATAACTAACAGCGAAATCAAAGCTATGCGGGAATTAATGCCTGATTATACCCCCGGACTGGAAGCAATGGATCATTTAGAAAAGCACAATGGCGACATGGAAACGGCTTTTCAAGATTTATGGCAAGAAAAAAATGGTCAAGCTATGATGGGGGGAGATAAATCACTTTTACAAATCACCCTCAAAGCCTTGCGAAATGAACTTTGTGGTGATGATGGGTTTCGTGGTCAACTCAGAGAATATACCAGAAATCCGGGCAGTTCTCCTTTACTCACAGGTGTGATAGTTTCCTTAGTGGGTTTAGCTTCATCCAGTGGTTTACCTCTTGATCCTGCCATTGCGACCGTTATAGTTTTATATATCCTCAAAATAGGGGTCAATATATTTTGCGATTACACTGAACCCCCGGCTGCTAGTGGTGGAACTTTACCCCCAGCCAAATAATTTATAATGTAGGGGCGGGGTTTCCCCGTCCTGGAAGGTTTGTACCCTCACATAACTTAATGCTTATGAATCCAATTATTTTAGATGACTTAGATCCAAATATTATCCAGTGGCTAAATTCTCGCGCTCAAAAGCATGGTCATTCTTTACAAGCTGAGGTAAAGTCTATTTTACAGCAATTAACAGTAGCCAAGACAAAAGAAGTTAAAAGAATGCAGAATTTAGAATTTAGAATTACGTTTTGCAACGGGGATTTTACCCCGACGCAAAACCCGCTGCTTGTAGAAGCAGGGGACTTTAACCCCCAAAGGTAAGTTAAATTATTTGCAGATGATATAATTCAACGTAAAGCAGATTTAATGTTGCAGCAAATTAAAATTCATTCTCAGTCTATAGATAAGAATATGACTGAATTAATGGAAAGTTCCACAGGAAATAATCACCAGGAATTATTAGAAATCAAAGCGAAACTCAAGGAATTGAAACCCGGAATTTCATTAGGTAATTTATCAATCAGAGAAGCTAGAGAATTAGGAAGATAATTTGAATGTTATTTGTTTTAGATTGTTCAAATATTCTCTTTTTCCCCTGTTCCCCGTTCCCTTAATTCTTGGAGGTATAGCAAATGGTAATGCAGCGGCCACAAACTAACCCAACTTCTCAAATTCTACCATTAGAAAATGGCGATCGCTTATCACGCCATGAATTTGAACGTCGTTATGCTGAAAGTCCCGATATTAAAAAAGCTGAATTAATCGAAGGAGTAGTTTACGTGGCCTCACCCTTACGTTTTCAACGTCATGCAGAACCCCATGCTAAATTGATGATTTGGTTAGGAAATTATCAAATTTATACCCCTGGAATTAAATTAGGAATTGAACCTACCATCAGATTAGATCAAGATAATGAACCTCAACCCGATGGAGTTTTATTAATTGATGAAAGTTTGGGTGGAAAATCTCGAATTACCGATGATGATTATATTGAAGGCGCACCGGAATTAGTCGCGGAAATTGCCGCCAGCAGTGCAGCTTATGATTTATATGATAAGAAAAAAGCCTATAAACGGAACGGCATTCAGGAATATCTTGTTTGGCAGAGTTTAGAAAATAAATTAGATTGGTTTGGGTTACATGACAGTGAATATATATTACTGCAACCTGATACAGAGGGAATTATTAAAAGTCAAGTTATGCCCGGATTATGGTTATCTGTAACGGCATTATTAGCAGGAGATATGGTTAAGGTTTTAGAAGTATTGCAAACAGGATTAAACTCACCAGAACACAGGGAATTTTTACGGCGTTTATCAGGTTGATGATATAATTTAAGTAGGATTTTGATTTTCAGATTACAATTTAATCAGAGAAATAGGCTTATTAGACAAAACAAATGATAACAGACTACATTCAATCAGCCTTAAAACGCGCTAAATATGAACTTTTAGAAGATGGTACTTTTTACGCTGAAGTCCCTGAATTACAAGGTTTATATGCCAATGCACCTACACTGGAAAATTGTCGGGAAGAATTAAAACAATCTTTAGAAGAATGGATTGTTTTAGGATTGCAGTTAGGACATAATATACCTGAGTTAGATGGTATTTACCTTGCTTTGAAAAAGGATGTAGCTTGATGCCAAGCTTTGCACCTATTAGTCGCCGGGATTTAATTTATTACCTGAAACAAATTGGCTTTGATGGTCCATATTCAGGGACAAGACATCAATTTATGGTTAGAGATGATGTGAGGTTAATAATTCCTAATCCTCATGAAGGAGATATTAGCAAAAGCTTATTAGCAAAGATATTAAAACAAGCTCAAATTAACAGAGATGAATGGGAAGTGCTTTAAAAATTTATTATTTTTCTATTTAACGCAAAACCTTTAACCCGTCTGGGAATGAATTCCCAGTCTCATAGCAAAAGTCATCTAAAGATGACTAAATAACCTGAAAATTGTTTAGTAAACTTTAGTTTACTTTGGCTATTAGCCCTGAAATTCATTTCAGGGCGGTTGTGAAAGCAAACAAAACAACCGTATTTATTTTATCACTCTGGTAATCTCTCTAAAAATCGCCAAATTCGATTTTGATAGCTAAAGCTAGTTGATAAAAGTCCCGTGCTTGGGCATATTCCCGCATTTCTTGGGCTACTATTCCCAAATTGTGGTATGTTCTAGCTTGAGAAAAGCGATCGCCAAATTCGATAAAGATAGATAAAGCTAGTTGATAAAAGTCCCGTGCTTGGGCATATTCCCGCATTTCTTCGGCTACTATTCCCAAATTTGTAAAGTTTAAGTAATGAGATTTTCTAAAGTTTTAAATCTAAATACACCAGAACGCCAAGCCCAAAAATCAGGAGCAAATTTAGCTAATCGGTTAATAGCGTAATCTGGTAAAATGAACAAAATAGGATAAGGGACAGTTTTTTTATAAGCATCCCTGACAAAATTCAAATCTTGTAAAAATGGCGGATATTCACCAAACACACCAATAGATTTTTCTAAACCTTGAATAATTAATACTAACTTTTTATTTGCTTCTTTTTCAATTTTTGGCAATTTTTTGACAATTTCATCACGTAAAAAGCGCAAATTAGGATCAGCAAATTTGAGAATTACAAATTGAATTTCCTCACATTGGGAATTTGTTTTTAATGCCTCAATTAATAACTCTCCATCAGGAGGAAAATTAATCTCAATAAATCCCAAAGTGAACTTTTCAGAGAAATCAATAAACGTCAATAATTCCGCCAAAATATCTTGATTCAGAGCGACAAATTGCCCTAATTCGGCGTTAAAATAATGTTGTAATCTCTGCCTGTGCTTTTTGGAAGAATTCATTTTGCTTCACCACTGGGTTAGGATATCATTAATATCTGTTTCTTCATTTACTTCTAAATAAATGACATGATAGTTTTATTCCCATTGACTTTGAATCTTTTTCAACTCTGTACTTTTGCCAAATGACAAAGAACCCAGATGTGTAGGGGTAAAGCCAGAGCTAAACCCCTACGTTTAGAATCAAACAATCAAGCCGTTTTGAGTATAATAACTGGGGAATGTGGTATCTAATTTCCGTTCTTCCTGAGTTCGATATCAATTGGTAATTGGTGATTATCCAACAAGGAGATTTTCTTCGGGATAGTGGATTCTGCTAGGACGAGGATCACCTAATATAGATGACATTAATAATAAAACACCAACTCGACCAATATACATTGTGAGAATTAAAATTAATTTTGCTGCAATAGAAACAGTCCCTGTAATTCCTGTAGAAAGTCCGACTGTGCCAAAGGCTGATACTACTTCAAAAAGAATTTGAATAAAAGCCAATTTGGGGTCGGTAATACTAATTAAAACTGTGGCAACAATGACTGTAGCTAATGAACCAAACACCACCCCTACGGCTTTTAGAATTAAAGAAATGGCAATTTTGCGATTATATAATAATACCTCTTCTTTGCCTTGAAGAATTGCATTTGTACAACTGGTAAGCACTCGTAAAGTAGTGGTTTTGATTCCTCCTCCTGTACCTCCAGGACTTGCACCAATAAACATCAAAGCAATCATAATGAATAATCCAGCATTAGTCATTTTCCCAATATCAATACTATTAAAACCAGCGGTTCTGGTACTAACTGACTGAAACCAAGCGGCTAATATTTTATCAGATAAACTTAATTGTCCAAAGACACTATCGTTTCTGATTTCTACAAAGAGAATTGCAATTGTTCCTAACACTAATAATATTAAAGTTGTGCTAGTAGCAACTTTGAAATCTAGAGAGAATACTAAACAACTTGTTTTTTTGACTATGCGGTCACGTAACCACAAATACATATCCAAAATGACCTGATAACCAATACCTCCAAAGATAATTAAACAGCCAATTGTGATAATCACTAAAGGAGAAGATTGATAACCAATTAAATTGTCTTTAAATAAACTAAATCCAGCATTATTCCAAGCACTTACACTATGAAAAATCGCTAACCAAGTTCCTTCTTGCCAACCTTTTTCGGGAACAAAGACTATCATTAATAAAAATACTCCCGTGAGTTCAAATAATAAGGTAGTCGCAATAATAGAACGGATAATTTGACTGCTACCACTCATGCCTGGACGGTCTAAAGCTTGTTGAATTGCTACTTTTTGTCGCAGGTCAAATTTTCTGCCAATTAATAACATTAAAAATGTGGTAGTTGTCATATAACCTAAACCACCAATTTGGGCTAATAAGGCAATAAACAACTGACCTAAAAACGAAAAATCAGTACCAGTATCTACCACTGCTAAACCTGTGACACAAACCGCCGAAGTTGAAGTAAATAGGGCAACAATTGGGTCGTTCCAATTACCATTACCAGTAGAGAAAGGCATTGTCAAGAGAATTGCTCCCAAGAGAATGACAGCGACAAAGCCCAAACAAATTGTCCGCGCAACAGTCATAAGTAATTAAAAATGAAAAATAAATAAACTTTGTGCAATTAGGCTATTTTGACATCTTACCAAGGTAGAATTAATGAGTTATTCCCAGGCAGAAAAATATCCCTATCTAATTAAAAACATAGATGGTAGCCTAAGAATAAGTTTTTTTTCAATTTCCTGTCATTTTTTAATTATTAAATTCATGAGTCAAATACTTTACAAACAAATTCAGGAATTTTACGATGCTTCTTCCAGTCTGTGGGAACAGATTTGGGGAGAACATATGCACCACGGTTATTATGGTGTAGATGGTAAACAGGTAAAGGAACGCCGTCAGGCACAAATTGATTTAATTGAAGAGTTGCTAAAATGGGCAGATGTTAAAGGTGCTGAAAATATTCTTGATGTCGGCTGTGGAATTGGTGGTAGTTCTTTATACTTGGCGGATAAGTTTGGGGCCAATGCTACGGGAATTACATTGAGTCCTGTACAAGCCGCTAGAGCCACCGAAAGGTCTTTGGCAATGAGTTTGAGTCAAAAGACTAGATTCATGGTTGCCAATGCCCAAGAAATGCCCTTTGATGATAATTCTTTTGATTTGGTTTGGTCACTGGAAAGCGGTGAACATATGCCAGATAAAACTAAGTTTTTACAAGAGTGTTATCGCGTGTTAAAGCCCGGTGGAACTTTGATTATGGTGACATGGTGTCATCGGAATACGGATAAGTCACCACTAACAACGGATGAGCAAAAGCACTTAGAGGATATTTATCGAGTCTATTGTTTACCTTATGTGATTTCTTTAGCGGAGTATGAAGCGATCGCTTGGCAATTACCATTAAATAATATTCGCACGGCTGATTGGTCAACCGCAGTTGCACCTTTTTGGAATGTTGTCATTGATTCAGCGTTTACACCCCAAGCATTTATCGGTTTATTAATGGCTGGTTGGACTACAATTCAGGGGGCATTATCTTTAGGTTTAATGCGTCGAGGTTATGAAACTGGATTAGTTAGATTTGGATTATTACGCGGGACAAAATAAGTCCAATTCTGTTTAAAGATGTACTCAATTTAAGGATAAACGAACCACAGAGGCACAGAGGACACAGAGAAGAAAAAGATAAGGTTAGGAAATTCGGCGCAGTTTCATAAAGAAATGGTATAAGTTCAATTCCTTTAGGTGCTTACGAACAAAAAAGAGCAAAAAATGAATCAATTTTATAAACAAAGTTCTGCTATTTTTCCAGGAAGTTGGTTTTATTCTTTTTGGAAGTTTTCCCGTCCCCATACAATTATGGGAACAACTTTGAGTGTTTTGGGTTTATATTTAATTACCCTGGGTGTCACTTCGACAAAGTTTTCTGGTTTGCATATTAGTCAAATTTTAGCAACATGGATTGCTTGTATCTGTGGCAATATTTATATTGTTGGTTTGAATCAATTGGAAGATATTGACATTGATAAAATCAATAAACCAGATTTACCTTTAGCGTCGGGAGAATTTACCAGAGGACAAGGACAATTAATTGTTATTATTACTGGTATTGTGGCTTTGGCTTTAGCATGGCTAACGGGACCATTTTTAATGGGTATGGTAACGATAAGTTTAGCAATTGGTACGGCTTATTCTTTACCACCAATTCGGTTAAAACAGTTTCCATTTTGGGCTGCTTTGTGTATTTTTTCGGTGCGGGGAACGATTGTTAATTTAGGTTTATTTTTGCATTTTAGTTGGGTATTGCAAAGAAGCCAAGGGATTCCGGGTGCAGTTTGGGCTTTAACGGTGTTTATCTTGGTATTTACATTTGCGATCGCTATTTTCAAAGATATTCCTGATATGGAAGGAGATAGAGTTTATAATATCACAACTTTCACCCTCCAACTCGGACAACAAAAAGTATTTAGTCTCGCACTTTGGGTATTAACAATCTGTTATGGAGGTATGATTTTAGTAGCTTTATTGAATCTTGCGGAAGTTAACACTATCTTCATCTTAATCACTCATACAGTAGCTTTAATTGTGATGTGGTGGCAAGGTGCTGGAGTTGATTTACAAGACAAACAAGCCATTACTAATTTCTATCAATTTATCTGGAAATTGTTTTTCATTGAATATCTAATTTTTCCTGTTTCCTGTTTATTAGCTTAAACTCATGTTAGCAACATTTCCTACTTCCAATATTATCGCCATTTCCGTAGTCATTTTTGGTCTTGCCATTCTTGGTTATTTAAGTATCAAAACATTGATTACTTCTAATTTATTTCAAAAAGGCATCAATTTTTATCAAGCTAAAGATTTTGAAAATGCTGAAATAGCTTTGAGAAAAGTCATTGCTATCAACTCTACCAATGATATGGTACGTTTGCTGTTAGGAGATATTTTAAATCAGAAGGGACAAATTGCCGAAGCAAAAGCGTTATTTTGTGGAGTAATTGATAGTAGTCCCAAAAATCCTGATGCTTATTTACGTTTAGCGAATATTCTCATGCAGGAACAACAGGAAGTAGAAGCGAAAAGTAATTTAGTTCAAGCAAAGGAATTATTGCAAAAACAGCGTCAACCAGAAAGGGCTAAAAAGGTTAGTGTTTTGTTAGATAAAATGTCTAAACTGTGATTTTTAGGATTTTGATGATTTTTGGGATTATTGATGTTAAATTAATAGTCCATTTGCTTCTTTTATCACTTGAGAGATTTCAGGTTTATCAGAAGCAGATAATTATAATCACATTTTGACTATCCTTATCCATCCGATTTTTGATGAGGGATACATTTATGCTCATTGGTGTCAACTTAACGCAAAATCTTCATCCCGCAAGAAACTCAAGTTCCTTGCTAATAGCGAAAGTCATCTAAAAGATGACTAAATACTAGGAAAATTCATTAGTCCGTTTTAACGGACTTGAGCTATGAGACAGGGAATTTATTCCCTGACGGGTGTGGAAGCCAAGCAAATAAGCCATCTGTAACCTAAGTTGACACCAATGAGTTATGCTATATCCCTACTTATTGTTATTATCAATCCTAATCACGAGGGGCATTGAAAGCTTCCCAAGCAGCCTTAGCAGCATTTTGGAATCTGTCGCTCAAATCTGTGACATCCTTATGCAGTAAGTTCCAATTATGCTCCAATTCTTCTTGAATTTTAGCCCAAGAATATTCTAAGCGGTCTCTTTCGATCAGTTTGTCTTTTTCAATAGCTTCTCGTACCTGACGCACAGCATTTAAATAGGTTTCACGGGTAATAGTTCCAGCCGATTCAGCTTCAGCTTGGGCGCGGTTCTTAATCGCCTCTAATAATGCTGTAGTTTCCTGTTTAACTTCATCTATTTCCCCATTTTCGCTGGTATGAAGACTAATTTCTACGATTTCTATAGATTCAATATTGTTAGTAGTCATAGTTGCCAGATCCTGTTGGTAAAGTTTACTTGTGGATGAATATTGCACCTGTAATCATCATAATTTGGTCATCAGTTAATTGGGGATTTATGAATATACTTATGACCAAAGATAGATTATTAACGACTAATCAGTTGCCGTTCTAATTGTAGTAAAGCTTCTACTCTTGCTTCAGTTGCTGGGTGACTAGAGAAAAGATTTCCCAAAAACTGCCCAGAAATGGGATGAATAATTAATAATGGTTCAAAAGCTGGGTTAGCATTCAAAGGCATTTGTCTAGCTGTAGATTCTAACCTTTGTAAAGCCCTAGCTAAGGCGCGAGGATTACCTGTTAATTTTGCCGCACCAGCGTCAGCGGAGAATTCTCTAGTGCGGGAAATAGCCAACTGAATAATTGTTGCAGCCATAGGGGCAAAAATAACTGTAGCTAATACACCTAAAGGATTGCCACCTCTTTCATTATCCCGTGAACCGCCACCAAACCACAGACTATAACTGAGCATTTGTGCTAGGAAAGAAACAGCCCCAGCCACAGTAGCCGCCACCGCTTGAGTTAAGGTATCACGATTAATAATGTGGGTAAGTTCGTGGGCAATT
Organism: Dolichospermum sp. UHCC 0352; assembly: GCF_009711925.1. Classification (NCBI taxonomy): domain Bacteria; kingdom Bacillati; phylum Cyanobacteriota; class Cyanophyceae; order Nostocales; family Aphanizomenonaceae; genus Dolichospermum; species Dolichospermum sp. UHCC 0352. The sequence goes on from NZ_VIKY01000317.1 coordinate 38,266, forward strand.
ACGCCTTCTAATTCATCCTCTGGGAGGATGTCTAAAATCCCGGCGGTGACAGCCACAGCCGCGTGTTCAGGATCTCGTCCTGTAGCAAAAGCGTTGGCAGTGGGACTAGGAACAATGTACACTCCCGGCATGGGAATATTGGCACGGCTAGATAATTTTTGGACAATACGATACAGTGCTGGTGCTTCCGCTGCGGTGACAGGCTGGGCGTTATATACGGCTAAAGCAATCTTATCTGATTGATACCAGGAGAATAAATTAGTCGCTGCTGCTAACCCAATTCCTATAATCAAGCCCCCCGTACCACCAATTACCCAGTAACTAATTGCTATCAATAAGCCACTTAGAGTCCCTAGTAAAATAGCCGTTTTCAGTTGATTTCCCATCTTGATAACTCTCCTACTTGTGCTGTATTAATTTTTATAACTTTGTCTGGACAACAGCATCCTTTTAGCCACCTCTTGATTGTATCGAGTTCAATTTTGAGGTACAGTGATGAAAACCTGTCACCAAAGTACGGTTTTCCGTTTGAGGCTGATTCAAAAAAAGACTAATAATGTTACAACAGACAGAAATTCGTGTTCCCATTGCCATTAGTTTAGGGGCAATAGCTGGGGCTTTAAGTCGCTATTATTTAACTTTGTGGTTGACAAACCGCTTTGGTTTTGGTTTTCCCTATGGAACTTTTTTTATTAATATTAGTGGTTGTTTAGCAATGGGGTTTTTCGCAACTTTAGCTATGGAAAAAACAGCGATGATTTCCCCAGAAGTTAAGTTGATTGCCGCTACAGGATTTTTAGGTGCATATACTACTTTTTCTACTTTTGGGTTAGATACAGTTGGCTTGTTACAACGTGGTAATTGGTTAGCTGCTGCTGGTTATTTTTCAGGTAGTACAATTTTAGGAATTATCAGTGTTCAATTAGGGATGGTTCTTGCTAGAATGTTCAATTAGAAGTTATGGGAAATTAATCAATACAGAAAATGGTGCAAACACAATCTCTGATCAACGATAATTCTATCACAGAAATATTACCTGGAGGGAGTAACCCAGATGCTTTTGAATTAGCAGAAGCATGGTATCCAGTTCACTACCTTCAAGATTTAGACAAATCCAAACCCACACCTTTCACTCTTTTGGGTAAAGATATTGTGATTTGGTGGGATCAAAAAAACTCATCTTGGCAAGTATTTATAGATCAATGTCCTCACCGTCTTGCACCTCTTTCTGAAGGCAGAATTAATGAAGATGGACTATTAGAATGTCCTTATCATGGTTGGTCATTTGCTGGAGATGGAACTTGTCAAAAAATTCCCCAACAGGTTGCTGGTGGAAAAGCAGAAACTTCTCCAAGAGCTTGTGTTTCATCCTTACCAACAACAGAGAAACAAGGATTATTATTTGTCTATGCTGGTAATCCAGAAAAAGCTGTAAATACGAAAGTTCCTGTAGTTGAACCCATCGAATCAGCACCAGAAGGATGGGTAATCATGAACACTTTTCGAGATGTTCCTTATGATGCTTTAACATTATTAGAAAATATCCTTGATCCTAGTCATATTGCCTTTACGCATCATCTTACAGTGGGAAATCGTGCCAATGCTGCACCTTTAGAATTAGAAATAGTTGAATCAGGAAAACATGGTTTTGAAGGGATTTGGAAACAAGGATTAAAAGCGGGACAATCGGGAAAACTTTCCACAACATTTATTGCTCCTGGTTTGATGTGGCATGATATTAATGCGGAAAAAGGCAGAATTTTAACTGTTGTTTATGCTGTCCCCATTCGCAAAGGTGAATGTCGAATTATTGCCCGGTTTCCTTTTAAGTTCAAGTCTCAAATTCCAGGATTTTTTATTAAAATTCGTCCTCGTTGGTATGTCCATATTGGACAAAATGGCGTTTTAGAAGATGATCAAATTTTTCTCCATTATCAAGAACGTTATTTAGCGGATAAAGGTGGTAGTGCTAATTTTAATAAGGCTTTTTATCTAGCGACAAAAGCAGATACTTTTGTGGCTGAGTTACGTAAATGGGTAAATCAATTTCATGGGGAAACATTTCCAGGGGAATCTTTACCACCACTTTTATTGAATAAGGAAGGATTGCTAGAAAGATATCATTCTCACACAGAAAAATGTGCCAGTTGTCGTCAGGCTTTAAAAAGAGTTCAACAGTTAAAATTCTGGTGTGGTGTTCTTACTATCGTTGCTTTAGCTAGTAGTCCTTTGTTGGCTTTTTTGGTAGAAACAAAATCAATTTTATTAGTGCTGGTAGAAACATTTATTCCTCTTTTATTGGGTGCAGCATGGTGGAAATTAAGTCAGTTGGAAAGGGAGTTTTATGAGGGAAGAATTATCCCCCCTCGTAATTTACCGGAGAAAAAAAGATAAATTGGCGGTTTCAAATTTCACTTAATAATATTGATTGGGGGAAGTGCTAAATAAAAAAATATTAACCCAAATTACTGCCCAAATTGCCCAACCTAATTCCGGTGTTTGGGGTTCGGGAAGTTCGTGATAACCAGATTGTTTTAATCTTAAATTAGCTTCTGCCTCGCTGATACCTTAAGGAGTAGTTTTTAGAGTCTTGTAGACATCTGTAGGTGTCAGCGTCCAAATATGAAAGTTTGAATTCATACTTTTGGTATCAATCGGGCTTTGATATTCTAGATGCCGAGTCTATGCCTTTTCATCTGTCTGAGGTGTGGAGTGGGTTTTTTAGGGTGGTTAGATGGTAGGATATGTCAGCAATATCGCTTTTCATAAACCCATACATAATTTGACTTTTAATCTTTAAACAAGATGAGAAATCCCTCTTGTGTAAAATGTTTATCATGGGTTAAAATATCTATGATATTGAGATTTTTCATTGTTATCATAGAAATACAGTCTGTTAAACTATATCCTTTATCAAATCTTTGTTGAAATAACTCTAAACCAGCTATAAATGATTCATGGGTTTGAGGTATTACTTGAATATTATGATCTTGAATAATTTGAACTACTAGCTGAGAAACTGCTGCTCTCATTGGTGTGGGAAAGGAAGCAAAAAAATTTATGGTTTCTGTTAAAACTTCCTCTGTTGTAATAATTTCAATATTTTCAAGATTAACGCTATAGCTTTTTACACGCTGATACCATGAATCACTTTTATTAATCAATGCTATCCAATAAAATGTATCTGCAAAAACTCTTTTCATTATTTATTGTCTATTATTGTATGGATTTTTGTTGATAAAGATAGTAATCATGTTTTTCTGCTCCATCAGTAGGAAGTGTTTCTAAAACTTCTTCAGGAATGTCTTTAATAATATCATCAGCTACTTCCCAAATAGGTTTATATTCAGTTGGTTTCAAGTTGTTTTTTTCTTTGATAGCACGAACGAAATTAAGTATTTGGGTTAGTTCAATTTCTGGTATTTGCTGTAGTTCTTGTATAATTATTTCTTTGGTTTGCATAAATAAGGTGATGGTATTTTAATGGATGTCTAATATGATTTTAGCAAAAGTTTAGCAAAAAGTATAAACAAAAGGCCAAGCCAGAAAAAAGAAACTGTTGGGGAAGTCGGTTTTTTACCCATTTTCCATTTTTAGACTTGACAAGACGCAAAATATTCGCTATATTTATATTATGAGTGGAAATCTGTCCGCGCATATATAGTAATATTTTGTATTGTTAACATCATTATTTTTACCCATATCTAAAATATCCCTAATTTCTTTGATCCAATCATCCTGTATCAAAATCAATTATCCTAGAAGTTGAGGATCTAAATCCTGTTAATCCTTAAATCCTGTTAATCCTGATTCACACAAAATACTATTTCATCATGTTACAACCAGGAAAACCATTAAAACAACGTCCCCAATACATTATAGAAAAAGTCATTGGAGAAGGAGGTTTTGGAATTACTTATAAAGCTAGACATCAAGATTTGAATTTTCCCGTTGTTATTAAAACTCCTAATAGTTGGTTGTGTAGAGATGTTAATTATCCTAAATATGTGGAAGGTTTTCGCAAGGAAGGAAGAACATTAGCCAAAATTTCTCAAAATCATCATCCTAATATTGTCAGAATTATAGACTTTTTTGAAGAAGATAATTTACCATGTTTAGTCATGGATTTTGTTAAGGGTGAAAATTTATATCATTTAATCCAAGACAAGGGCATTTTATCGGAAAAAATTGCTATTGATTATATTAAACAAATTGCTGACGCTTTATCTATCTGTCATCAAAATGGCATTATTCACCGGGACGCACATCCTGGGAATATGATATTAAGAGAAAATAGCAATACTGTAATTTTAATAGATTTTGGTTTAGCCGGAAATGTGAATAGTCAAAGTATTAATCAAACTGGTAATCGGGCTTTTGCACCTTGGGAGCAAATCGTAGAAGTAGAGAAAGCACCAAGTATTGATGTTTATACTTTAGCTGCTTCTTTGTTTTATTTATTGACTGGAGATACTCCCACACCTTGTTTAGCCAGGAAGATGTTAAATAATGATTTAATAGAACCAAAAACAATAAATTCAAAAATTAGTGATAAGTTAAATAAAGCGATTATTAAAGGTTTAGAATTAGAACCTAAAAACCGTCCGCAAAGTATAGAGAAATGGGTAGCTTTATTTCCTAATCTAAGTAGTGGTAATAATGGTAATGACGTAGAATTAAAATCAGCCATAGGGATGGATTATAGTAAACTGCGTGACTTACTCAAAGCTGGAAGATGGAAAGAAGCTGATGAGGAAACATTGCAGTTAATGTTGTGTGTGGGAGAACGGGAAGAGGAAGGTTGGTTAAGAATAGAAGATATTGATAATTTTCCTTGTGATGAAATTCGCACCATTGACCAATTATGGGTAAAATACAGTAATGGTAAATTTGGGTTTTCTGTACAAAAACAGATTTATCAAGCTTTAGGAGGCTCGAAATATTATGATCAAAAAATGTGGGAAGTATTTGGTGAAATTGTAGGATGGAGGATAACAGATGATTGGTTGTATTACAGAGAAATTATTTTTGATATAAAAGCACCAAAAGGTCAATTTCCAGCTTGTATCTGGGTTTTGATATTTAAAGTCATGAGCAGTTTTGAGTATATAAATGTAGGATGGGATATATTCTCTCTTATTGAAAATTGTTATCCTAATCAAAAGTCTAATATTCAAAATAATAAATTAATAGAATTAGATGATATTGAGTTAATATCAGCCGTAGGAATGGACTACAGAAAACTGCGTTACTTACTTGCAAAAGGAAAATGGAAAGAAGCAAACAAGGAAACAGCAAGGGTAATTTTAGCAGTTGCGAAACGGGAAGATGAAGGTCGGTTAGATGTTCAACATATTGATAATTTTCCCTGTGAAGACCTTCGTACCATTGACAAGTTGTGGGTTGAATACAGCAACGGTAAATTTGGTTTTTCCGTGCAGAAAAGGATTTATCAAGGTTTGGGTGGAAAGAGAAGGTACGATGAGAAAATATGGCAAGCCTTTGGACAAAAGGTAGGATATGGAAACGTAGGGATGTTTGACTACAATGATATTATTTATGATTTAAAAGCACCAGAAGGCCACCTCCCGGATTTTTTGGTGTGTTGGTGGGGTTTTGGGTGGTGTTGGGTTGAGGATGTGGTGATTCTCTTCTCTCGCGTCGAGACTTGTAACCTTTTTCTAGTACAGGAAAAACAGCCGCAAATTATACCCACAGCACAACCTGTAAACCAAGAGGTACAATTAAAATTATCCTGTGGAATAGACTATAGGAAACTGGATAATTTACTCAAAGCTGGAAACTGGGAAGAAGCGGATAAAGAAACAAGACGGGTAATGTTAGCAGTTGGGAAACGAGAACAAGAAGGTTATTTAGATACTAAAAGTATTGATGATTTTCCTTGTGAAGACCTTCGTACCATTGACCATCTGTGGGTACAATACAGCAGTGGTAAATTTGGTTTTTCAGTTCAGACACGCATTTATCAAGGTTTAGGTGGAACAAGAGAATATAAAAGTGCAATCTGGCAGAAATTTGGAGACACGGTAGGATGGAGAAAAGGACAAAGATGGTTATCCTATCGCGATATTACTTTTGATAAGGCATCACCAGAAGGAAACCTCCCAAATTGTTGGGGGAGGGAGGCGCAAGGATGGGGGAGGTTGTGGTTGTTGTTGGTGGGTTGTTTCTTCTCTCGTGTCGAGACTTGTAAACTTGTTTCAGTACAGGAAAGACAACCACAAATTATACCCACACCACAACCCGTAAACCAAGAGATACAATTAAAATCATCCCGTGGAATGGATTATAGAAAACTGCGTGACTTACTCAAAGCTGGAAAATTGAAGGAAGCAGATGAGGAAACAGCACGGGTAATGTTAATGGTTGCGAATCGGGAACAAGAAGGTTGGTTAGATGTTAAACACATTGATAATTTTCCCTGGGTAGACCTCTGCACCATTGACCAGTTGTGGGTAAAATACAGCGATGGTAAATTTGGTTTTTCTGTGCAAAATCTCATTTATCAAGGTTTAGGTGGAACGAGAGGATATAGCAGAGAAATCTGGGAGAAGTTTGGGGACAAGGTAGGATGGAGAAAAGGAGGAAGTTGGTTGTACTACAGTGATATTACTTTTGACAATAAAGCACCAGCAGGCCACCTCCCACGGCGTGAATTATGGATGGTCGGTAGTGGTCACTGGTTATATTTTATTGTTCTCTTCTCTCGCGTTGAGACTTATAAACTTTTTGTAGCACAGGAAAGACAACCACAAATTATACCCACACCACAACCTGTAAACCAAGAGATACAATTGATGGATTATAGTAAACTGCGTGATTTACTCAAAGCTGGGAAATGGAAAGAAGCAGATGAAGAAACCAGACGGGTAATGTTAGCAGTTGCAAAACGGGAAAAGGAAGGTTGCTTAGATGTTGAACACATTGATAATTTTCCCTGTACAGACCTCCGCACCATTGACCAATTGTGGGTGGGATACAGTAATGGTAAGTTTGGTTTTTCTGTGCAGAAAAGGATTTATCAAGGTTTATGTGAGAAAATCTTGCAAGTTTTTCGTGAAGATTATCAAGATTTAGGTGGAACTAGAAATTATGATGAGAAAATCTGGCAAACCTTTGGTGATCAGGTAGGATGGACAAAAGGAGGAAGTTTGTTGTACTACAGGGATATTAAAACAGGCCGTCTCCCTGGTGAGTGGGTGACTTTCTCTGACGTTTCTGTGCTGTGGTCTCTTCTCTCTCGTCGAGACTTGTAAACTTTAAAATATAAGCCTCATTACCAGCAAACCCCAATTTAAACTGATATCCCGTTTATACAAATCTAAATAAAATCTTGATATTTTGGAAAATCCTCGTTTTTAAAAACTAATTTGCTATGATCGTTATCATAATTTACAAAAAATAAAGAACATGAAGAATTTTCACCATGACCCTAATTCTCTTGAACTTTACTATATGGCTAAACAATTAGCTGGATCAGTTTTATCTCAGTCAGCATCTGGTTGTAGAAAAACGAGTCCATCTATGGCTAGACTAGCAAGCCATGTTTTGTTAAATGAACATTTAGCTAGAGGTGGTGATAAATAACTAAGACAAATTCCTATCGGGTTAATTATTGATGCAAAATAAATTATCACGATAGGAAATTGAGTTTATATCTTTGGTAAGCTTCGCTTTTTACATCACAAAATAATTGAGGTTGATAACTTTATTAAATCCTGTAAATCCTAAAATCCTGGACATCCTGATTCTGACAAATTAAAATATTAGTACACCACAAATAAAATCAAAATCCTGTTAATCCTAAAATCCTGGATATCCTGATCCAGACAATAATATAATTATCTCGTAGCAACTATTTTGATGATCAAGCGATCGCTACAGTAAGATCAATTATGATTCTGCACTATCATTACAGGGTTAGCGATAGTGTCATTTCTTCCTTATCATTATCAAATTTTCAGTTGGGTTGCGCTTTCGCTTAACCCAACCTACCATTTTTTAACTTTACTTGACGCAAAGACACAAAAAACACTTTGCGCCTTTGCTCCTTTGCGTCTTTGCGCGAAACAAAACTTAACTAGATTGAATGTTATCCCGCAGCATCAGGTAATGGTTTTTTCGGTGTTGCTAGTTGCAGGATGATTTCTAGTAACCAAGGGGCGAGACGTTGGCATAATACGGCTAAGTGAGATTGCCAGCCGACTAGGATTTCTGCGGTATCGTTTTCTATGCCGATAACGAGGGCTTGGGCGACTTGTTCGGGTGTCATGGGGATCACTCCTCGAAATGATTGCAAGTCACGCACCATGTCTGTTTCCGTCAGAGAAGGGAGTAAGGCGATAACACGGACATTGTGTTGGGCAAGTTCTTGACGTAGTGCCTGGGTAAATCCGACAATGGCAAACTTAGTGGCGGAATATGTGGCCATTGTCGGGGCGGCAACTTTCCCCATTAAACTGGAGACATTGACAATGATCCCCCTTTTTTGACTAACCATGCGTTTGGCTATCAAGTTGGTGAGGGTGTACATTCCCATCAAATTGACGGAGAGTTCTTCTTGCAGTTGGGGAAGTTTTGATTGCAGAAATGAGTTTTGATGTGCGACTCCGGCACAATTTACGAGGAGATGAATGGGTCCATAACTTCGCCAAAGTTGGGCTATGGCTATGTTGACGTTGATTGAGTGAGTTAAGTCTAAGGCCATGATTGTAGTTTCTACGCCCAGGGCTTCGATTTGGGCGGCTACTTCGGCTAACTTTTGGCGATCGCGTGCTACTAATATTAACCTTTTCATGCCTTGTTTGGCTAATTCTAATGCGATCGCTTTACCAATGCCACGGGAAGCCCCGGTAATGAGTGCAACTTTTCCTTGAATCTTCATCGGTTTTCACCTCTAAATTCTTCATTTTTCATCTTCCTTTTGCCTTCTTGGCAATCAACAGGGAAGACGATTGATGAACGGTAAACAAAAATCAAATTTCAATTCAGCGACAGGAACGAAGATACTTTTTCTGCTCATCTGCAATACCCCTTTATTGCTTCTCGACAGCAGAAATTCCTCGTTGTCAGGATTGTTTAATCAACATAAAAGACTGTTGGCAGGATGGATAAAGCTCATTGATTTTACCTCTCTATTTGCTCCGAGCATTCACCAGTGCTGTCGTACCTACACACATTAGCAACTAAATCAAGTTCTGGCAATCTTTTTTAATCAGGATTTCTGAACAGTCGTTTTCGTGATGTATATATATCGCGATCTTAATTTATATAAGTTTTTATGAATAGTGAGCAATTCATATCATGATCCCCTCACAATTGGTTGATTTTTGTGACAAGGAACACATTTTTTAACTTATTCAAGACAATTAATCTGTTGAATTTGTAGTGTATTGGTAATAATTTTCGATAAATCTGCACTAATTTATAAAAACAAGAAAAAAGTAAATCCTATATTCCTGGCTTTGATATTCTAGATGTTGAGTCTATATCTGTTCATCTCTTTGAGGTGTGGGGTATGTTTTTGAGGGTCAACTGTCTGAATCAGGATATCCAGGATTTTAGGATTTACAGGATTTTAGTTTGTGGTCAAAGATCCCCGACTTCTAAACATAATTAATTGTGTGAATGAAAAGATTAATCAAAGAAGTCGGGGATCTGAATCTCTGTATTTGTTTTGAGCTATTTTACATTTTAAGACTTGACAAGATGCAAAACTTACATTGTACTTGTGTTATGAGTGGGAATTTGTCCGCGCATATATAGTAATATTTTGTATTATTCACATCATTATTTTTACCCATATCTAAAATATCCCTAATTTCTTTGATCCAATCATCCTGTATCAAAATCAATTATCCTAGAAATTGAGTGGTATCAATCGGGCTTTGATATTCTAGATGCGGAATCTATGCCTGTTCATCTGTCTGAAGGGTGGAGTGGATTTTATGGAGTAATAGATGTTAATCTAATAGGAATTATGAATCTAATAAATCTAATAAGCTTGGGTGTCCTGGAGTCACATAAGATTTAGATATTTTCGATTTATCACGGTCGCATTCAGAAGGTTTCCCTTTCTGTTTCCCGTGTCTAAGTCTAAGAGGTCTTGCTATTAACCAAGTTTGTCTTTTTTCTAATAGCCCTGTAAACCAAAACCATGAAAGCATTTTGCTAGTATAGTCTTCTATTGATTCTGGCTTGATACTACCTTGCTCAGAATATATCTTTCGCAATAATTTTTTGAAATCATCCTCCCATATATATTGATCTGGCATAAGATTTTCATAAATTTCTCGAATAACAATGTGATCCTCTATTTGGTCAGCTAAATGTTCAGCGAGTTCATAATCCTGTAAATTAATTAAATTATTTGGAGCAATTATTTTCTTGCTTTTTATATCTTTTTCTACTTGAAAGAAATTTTGTAAATCCTGAATAGCATTGTTAATTGTACTTTTCTTATATTTAGTTATTTCCACCAGTTCTGATGAAGTTGTAGTAGGGTTAATTAGCCTAAAAATTTTCAGTAAGGTTGAAATTTTTGTTCTAGGTCTATAAGTTATAGTAATTTTAGGCAAAGTTCCATCTATGATAAAGTCCCGAAAAATATCCCAATATATTTTATAATTTTTTCCAGTTTCAATTATTAGTTTTGCTTTTATAAGACTATTAATTACATCGGAATTAAATTTCTGACATACTTCAATTTTAGGAACTGGGGATTGTTTAGCAATATATTCTAAGCAATTAGAATGCCCTGGACTACTATTTATGTATCTTTGAATGTCAGAATCAAATATTTTTTGGATATCAAATTTAGTAATTAATTTTTTATTTCCTGAAGATATTTGCCTTTGATCAATCTTTTGATTATAAATATCACCACATAATTTCTTGAGCAACCAAGGTAAATTCTGACAATTTTCAGATAACCATTTTTCTATTTTTGGATCTAAGCGTTTACCATTTTGGTTTAGATATTCTGAAAACCTATCAAGTAGTTTCAGGGAATCTTGATATGAGAAATTATCGAATTCAATATCTTTTCTAATTTTTACTAATTCTTGCCAGTCGTGATATCGAGGATCTTCCATTGAAATATTAATATCCGTTCTCCAGCAAAATCCTAAAATTATATTTTCTTTTAAGCTATCAATATCATAGGCCAATCTCTTAAAAACATTAAATAGAGATGATAAATTTTCTTTAATTATAATTTCTTCAAATTGATCAAAAAATATAATTAAGACTCTATTATTATTTTTGAGCTTATCAAGAGCTAATTGAATTGATTCAGTACAAAAGAAGGGAGGTTCAAGGATAGTAGATATTTTATGATTTGGTAGGTCAATAAATTTATCATTAATAGCCGTCTGTAATGCTTTGGTAAGAACTTTGGGAATAAAAAGCGTTGACTGGGAAGGATCAACACTGGTAACATCAACATGATATATGTAGAAACTATTTTGATATTCTTGGATAGATAAACAGTCTGACGCTAATTTCAGCACTAAAGATGATTTGCCAATACCTGTTATTCCAGAAAAACAAACAACTCTAAGTTTTGTTTTTTTATCTCTGACTTTTTTGATGAAATCCCAAAACTTATCCTGAGTGTTATTCATTCCAAAGAAATCATCTGGACGACAAGGACGATGGTAGTCATCAAAACTATCTGCTTCATTAATTGCTGAAATTGTTATGTCAGTATTGTCTATAAATGTTTTATCTTGTAATATATTTTTTCTGTCATCAACAACAGCAATATCAAGATTACCCCAATAAAGATCGTGCTGTGAAAAATATTGTTTCCATTCATCTATAGATAAATTATTATTTGTCGTTGAGAAAATAATAGCTCTATCAACATTACCATTTATGCCAATTTCATCTGCAATCCAAAAAAAATCTCTTTCGTGAGTTAATAATAACGTCAGTTTATCAATTTTGTATGTATTTATATTTAATTTTGCAAAATCAGGTAAATGAAAACTGTTAATTTTAATAAATAATTCTGCTAGTCTCTCAGGACCAAAAAACTCTAAATGATATTTTTTTATTTTTGGGTCTTTTTTTTATGTTTTTCCATAACAGCTTTTGCTTTGGGGGTAAGTTCTGAAGTTGATATTAAATAAGCATATTCCACTTCTTCATCTTCTGCTTGTCCCATTAGTTGATGTATTATACGAGGAGAAATGTTGTCTTCTTGAAATTTACACTCTACCAATCCTCTTTTTCCGCTCATTAATTCCTTAATATATATATCAGTTTGCATACCTTCAAATTCAATATTGGTGATTACTTCCCAATGAAATTCACTGAATAAACTTGCTGTAATCTTTTCCCAAAACTTACCTATCCTATCATTATTCCATTGTTTAGGAACTACTACTTTTAATTTTGGCTTAATATTTAGCATTGTATTCATTGTTAAGATACTTACCTTTACACAGGTTATATTATAGTACAAAAATACTGAAAATACAAGAAGCAAAGACGCAAAGTGTTTTTTGTGTCTTTGCTCCTTAGCGTCTACCCTTCGGGATCTCTAAGAGAGATTGCGCGAAACTAATCTAAATTAATTCCCTTCCCGCAACTTATCCAACACACTGCGATCTTCCAAAGTCGAAGTATCCCCCGATATTTCCTGTCCTGATGCCAAATTCCGCAACAAACGGCGCATAATCTTACCAGAACGGGTTTTAGGCAAAGCATCAGTAAACCTGATTTCACCAGGACGAGCGATCATTTTTTCAACAACCATGAATCTTATACTGGTACTAAATTGCTTTTATGGTCATACCAGCTATTAACCATTGCAATAATATTGTCTATTTCCTCATCATTCAGGGTTTTTAATTCTTCATTTTGATTAAATTTCAATACCACGTTATTTCCCTCATTAATAATAGGTTCTAAAATCCATTTATAATATCCTTTATCATTATCTAGCGTAAAGAAAAACAAGCACACTGGAAATGGTAAATCTCTGAAAAATTTCAAATTCTTATATTTGTTATTTTTTAGCTGAAAAATATCATCATGCTGAATTACTTCAGAACTAGAAACTGTTGCTTTCACTTCTACCCCAAAAATTCTCCCAGTGTAATTACCATCTTTAGTGATTGTAACTGAAAAATCTAAACCTCCTTGTCCTTGTTTTTGTTGAGAAACAATTAAATCATCACGACGAGTTAAGTACACAACTGCCAAAGCTTCTGAACGTAAACCAATGTACCAAGGTTGTTCTGTTTGCATTGTTTTATCTCCACTGTTGATCAGAAAATTGCGAAACTAAATTTTTCCGGCTGTATTGACTCCAAAAATTATTTACTTCGTGCCAAAGAATTTCTCTATTCTGTTTATTAATAGGAAAGTTAGTAGATAGACTTGAGAGAGATTTTGAATTTTCTCCATTAGCAGAAACTAAATAACCAACTTCTTGAATGTCATCAATCCCAACTATATAAGTTGGTGCTAGATAAGATGCTATACCAATTATAGATTCCTTTTCTACTTTCACCTTCAGACGTTTATCTTTTTTACTATAACCTTGCCTAGTAGTTTTAACTTGTACAAAAAAATAAGGAATATAAGAACCAGCACCTACTAACTCAACAATAAAATCAACATACTGCCATTTCTCTCCTAAAAACTGTGGCTTAAAAATTGGACCAGCATCAGAGTGAAATTCTGTTATTAAAAGGTCAAATAGCGATTCACCTCTTCGTCCTAGTGCATCCCTCATTTTCTTATATATACCCCTATCATAGTTCAAGTTATAGTTTTCTTCACACAATATAGGGTAGGCAAAATTGCCCACCCCAGATTACTTTGCGCCTTTGCTCCTTAGCGTCTTTGCGCGAAACTACCTTAAACTAAGCACCTTCCCGCAACTTATCCAAAACACTGCGACACTGCGATCTTCCAAAGTCGAAGTATCCCCCGATATTTCCTGTCCTGATGCCAAATTCCGCAACAAACGCCGCATAATCTTCCCAGAACGGGTTTTCGGTAAAGCATCAGTAAACCTGATTTCACCAGGACGAGCGATCGCTCCAATCTCATTGACAACGTGCTTTTTCAGTTCCTTACTCAACTCCTCACTGGCTTGATAAGTCCCTTCCAAAGTTACAAAAGCCACAACTTCCTCACCCTTCAAATCATCCGGTTTACCCACCACCGCAGCCTCAGCCACCGCCGGATGAGACACTAGGGCAGATTCTACTTCCATCGTCCCCAAGCGGTGTCCAGAGACATTCAGGACATCATCCACGCGCCCCATGACCCAGAAATAGCCGTCCTCATCCTTTCTCGCCCCATCACCGGCAAAATACGTATAATTACCATTTGTGGGCGGAATATGTTCCCAGTAAGTCCGCCGGAAACGATCAGGATCACCGTACACAGTCCGCATCATTCCCGGCCAAGGATGACGAATTGCTAAATAACCACCTTCGTTATCAGGGACAGAATTCCCGTCTAAATCCACCACATCCGCAATAATACCGGGGAATGGGAGAGTGGCTGAACCTGGTTTAGTGGCAATTGCCCCAGGTAGAGGTGTAATCATAATCCCACCTGTCTCCGTTTGCCACCAAGTATCCACAATTGGACAGCGTTCACCACCAATGATTTTGTGATACCACATCCAAGCTTCGGGGTTAATGGGTTCACCTACACTTCCCAGTAATCGCAGAGAAGAAAGATTACGTTTTTTAGGATGATGTTCACCCATTTTGATAAAGGCGCGAATTGCCGTTGGTGCAGTATAAAAAATATTAACACCGTATTTCTCAATTACATCCCAGAAACATCCAGGATTAGAAGCACGGGGCGCACCTTCATACATGAGAGTCGTTGCCCCGTTGGACAGGGGACCATAAACTATATAGCTATGTCCCGTAATCCAACCGACATCGGCAGTACACCAATATACATCAGTATCTTGAAGATCAAAAATCCATTTGGTAGTGATATGGCTGTATAAGTTATAACCGCCTGTGGTATGGACTACTCCTTTCGGTTTGCCTGTACTACCGGAAGTGTAGAGAACAAACAGCATATCTTCGCTGTCCATTGGTTCAGCGGGACAATCAGCAGAAACGCCTTTTTGTAAATCGTGCCACCAATGGTCACGTCCTGCTGCCATCTGTGTTGTTTGATTTGTGCGTTTGACAACTAGCACATCTGTAATACTGGGAACTGCATTATTCTCTAAAGCTTTGTCTACCTGCTCTTTGAGGGGAACAATTGCATCTTTGCGCCAACCACCATCGGCTGTGATCACTAACTTAGCTTCGGCATCATTCAAGCGATCGCGCAAAGCTTCAGCACTAAAACCACCGAAAACAACGCTGTGAGGTGCGCCAATTCTCGCACAGGCTAACATAGCAATGGCAGCTTCGGGAATCATTGGCATATAAATCCCAATGCGATCGCCTTTTTTTGCTCCTAGCTGCTTTAATACATTTGCAAACTGGCACACTTCCCGATGCAATTGGGCATAAGTCAGCGTCCGTGAATCTCCCGGTTCTCCTTCCCAAATCAATGCAGCTTTATTTTTCCGCCAAGTAGTGAGATGTCTGTCAAGACAATTGTAAGAAATATTAATCTTACCGTTGACAAACCACTTAGCAAAAGGTGGTTGCCAATCTAGGACAGTGTCCCATTTTTGAAACCAGTGTAACTCAGTTTCCGCCAATTCTGCCCAAAATTGTTGAGGATCTGCTTTGGCTTTGTCGTAAAGTCGCTGATAATCTGCTAAACTTTTGATCTGGGCATTTTCTGAAAATTCACTGCTAGGCGGAAATAGCCGCTTTTCCTGTAAAATGGATTCTATGGTTGGTTGAGACATAATGATGGATGCAAATGATAATGATATTGTGACTGAAAACTATTTTTAACGAAGTTGTGCTGAGTGTAAAGATTATTTACTGATCTGCTCAACTAGTCCTACTCTAGTCCGACAATTAGTTAATGCTGAATTATTCAGTACACCCTAAGATAAAATAATGATCATGTTTTTAACAACCTTATTTACCGATTTAGTAGGATATCACTCTTTAGATGCTGTGTTAGTGTTTTACAATAGGGTATAGTTTGCAAGCCAGAGAAATTAAGGATAAACTAAATTTACTAATCGAGCAAGCCGCTGAAATAGATCCAAGTCTCACGATAAAATTAAGAGATATCAACCGTTGGATTAAACATATCAAGCTTGGTTCACTGATATCCAAACCCATCGTTGTCGCTTTTTTATTAGAAGTAATTACGGACTCTAAGGTTTGGTTAGCAATTAAATCTTTACCTTCAGAGGAAGACCAAAAACTCCAGTTTGAGCAAATGACCGCCAATGAAAGATATTGGTACAGTTGTCTATTTCCTAAATGGATAAACGCCACAGATACCAAATTTTATATTTGGAAGAAAAAAATGATGGCGGGGGAATTTAATCAGGCTGATAGTGATATCATTAAATATATAGCTCAGGATGTTGTTCATCGAGAAGGGGATTTTTGGCGGCGTTATATAGCTGACCTTTCTATGGCAACAGACCTGATAGTTAGCAATCACCAAAATAAACCACTCTGTATTCAAGTTACCAGTGTCAGTGAAGAATTTCATAACACCAAGTATCAAAAGTGGCAAAATTCACTGCAATTGTGGGAAATAGAAAGAGGATTATTTCTCAGTTACAATCCCCAAGACAATGATTTTATTCATCAGTTAGTCAATGTTGCACTGTATAACAGTGATCATCTTGCGGAAGGGAAGTATATGAATTTTTCCTGATTCCCGAATATTGAAATCGAAATCTGTGTCCTAGCTAACATCATTAATCCGCTGAAAACACCATTTATGGTTAACCAACAACAGACTAATAATAGCGCTCAACTCGAAAACCTGACAGAAGCGTTAGCAGCAGCCCGGAATATGCAGCAAGATTGGTTAAATTATGGACTAAATTTTGTTCATATTTATGTCGAAGATGTGGAAGGTGATTGGCTAGAAACCTGGGGAGATGATGAAATATCTAATCCTTTATTTGATTCTATTAAAGACTTTTTAGTTAGTGATGATGATGTGGCTATCAAAATCAGAAATTATGTGGGAGATACATCATTGTTTGATTTAGCAGTAGATTTAGAAGAATGTTTGAGAATCTCTAGAGAAAATGACAAAATATCGGCTGTGAAAGATGTGTTAGTAAGTGATATTGATCTTGATATTGATAATTTGGAATTATTGGATTTAGCTAGTTATTTTGTCAACAAGTGTTGTCACAAAAATTCAGAACCTAGAATTGTTGAAGTATAGTTTTCGAGAGTTTCAGAGAGTTTCAGATCCCCGACTTCTCTAAGAAGTCGGGGATCTTGTTTGTGGTATATAATGTTTTAGCTAAAAACTGTACAAGCTAACAGTTATCGGTGTGAAAATTTTATACTATACATCTTGGCACAAAAGATGTCAAAGCTGCTATTGTTTATGCAGTACGAGTAAATAGAAAATCGGAATCACCATAAAGCGATAGGTTTAGTAATCTATAGTAACCCCATATATCCTAAAATTAAATCATGTACAGTAGCAGCAATATGGAAAAACTACAAACCGCCTCCAGACAGGCAGAAATAGAAGCAACTTTCATCACACTTGCCAATCAATGGCGGGAAGAAAATCGTGGTATATCATCAACTAACCAAATGTGTATGCACCCTGCCTATCAACAAATTATAGGCATGGGTGAAGTCGTCATACCTCTACTGCTAAGAGAGCTTGAAAAGAAATCTGGACGCTGGTTTTGGGCATTAAAATCTATTTCCAGAGAAGATCCTGTACCTCCAGAGTACAGAGGAAATACAGAAAAAATGACTAAAGCATGGCTCGAATGGGGAAAGCAAAGGGGCTACAATTGGTAAGTAATAACGCCTGGGTTAACTATGTAAAAACATTTATTGAACGAGATTTTCCTAACCTAGTCATCCACGGATACAAGCTTACAAGCCCAGATACAACAGATTACAATTGTGTTGCTTGGGCAGCAGAAGACGATCAAAATTGGTGGTGGACAGATGCTCAAAATGAAGAATACTGGCCTCCAGATGTTCCTAGAGAGGAGACCATTAACGCTTTTGAGCAAGCATTTCAAACTCTTGGTTATGAAGTCTGTGAAGATGATACTTTAGAACCAGGATTTCAAAAAATAGCAATATACGTTAATTCCAATAAAACACCAACCCACGTTGCTAGACAATTACCTGATGGTAAATGGACAAGTAAGCTAGGTCAAGACGAAGATATAGAGCATAATAATTTACAAGGTTTAACTGGTAATCCTGGTTATGGTGAAGTTACCTGTATTATGAAAAGACCAATTTGAAACTAGAAGAATAGTTAAAAAAGCGATCGCTTACTTGACTTCAGATATATCATACTCGGTTAATTACTCCCTTCCCAGCACAAGATATTAACTAAAAACTGTTAATTTAAAATCCCCTTATTTTACCAAATACTAATATGTCATTTGTTCCTTTACATATTCACAGTGATTACAGCTTGCTTGATGGTGCTAGTCAACTACCAGAATTGGTAGATCGAGCGATCGCATTAGGAATGAAAGCGATCGCCCTCACAGATCATGGTGTCATGTATGGGGCAGTTGAACTCATTAAAATCTGCCGCAGTAAGACTATAAAGCCAATAATTGGCAACGAAATGTATATCCTAAACGGTGATATTGACAAACAAGAACGCCGTCCCAAATATCATCAAGTCGTATTAGCCAAAAACACTCAAGGCTATAAAAACTTAGTTAAAATCACCACAATTTCCCATCTTCAAGGAGTACAAGGTAAAGGCATTTTTTCCCGTCCTTGTATTAACAAAGATTTACTCAAACAATATCGTAAAGGTTTAATAGTTACTAGCGCTTGTTTAGGGGGAGAAATTCCTCAAGCAATTTTGAGTAATCGGCCAGATGCAGCCAGAAAAGTTGCTAAATGGTATAAAGAAGTATTTGGGGAAGATTTTTATTTAGAAATTCAAGATCATGGTTCTCAAGAAGACCGGATTGTGAATGTAGAAATTGTCAAAATTGCCAGAGAATTAGGGATTAAATTTATTGCTACAAATGACTCCCATTTTATTTCTTGTTTTGATGTAGAATCCCATGATGCCTTGCTATGTATTCAAACCGGCAAACTCATCAGCGAAGATAAAAGAATGCGATATAGCGGCACAGAATACCTCAAATCATCAGAGGAAATGCACCAGTTATTCCGTGACCATTTACCCGATGATGTCATTGCTGAAGCGATCGCCACCACAGAAGAAATTGCTGATAAAGTTGAACCTTATCACATCATGGGTGATCCCCAAATTCCCACACCCCAAATACCTTCAGGACATACAGCAGATACCTATGCAGAAGAAGTTGCTTGGGACGGACTTTTAGAAAGATTAAAACGCAAATCTCGCAACGAAGTAGATCCAGTCTATAAAGAAAGATTGGAATATGAATTAAAAATGATTCAACAAATGGGATTTTCCACCTACTTTTTAGTAGTGTGGGACTACATCAAATTTGCGCGAGATAATAATATTCCCGTCGGTCCAGGACGGGGTTCTGCGGCAGGTTCTTTAGTAGCTTATGCCATGAAAATTACGAATATTGACCCCGTACATCATGGCTTATTATTTGAAAGATTTCTCAATCCTGAACGCAAATCAATGCCGGATATTGATACAGATTTCTGCATTGATAAACGAGATCAAGTCATTGATTATGTAACTAATAAATATGGTGTTGATAGAGTTGCCCAAATCATCACTTTTAACCGTCTGACATCAAAAGCAGTGTTAAAAGATGTCGCTAGAGTGTTAGACATTCCCTATGGGGATTCTGACAAAATGGCGAAAATGATTCCTGTAGTTCGGGGTAAACCCACAAAACTGAAAGTGATGATTTCCGATGAAACTCCCGAACCAGAATTTAAAGCCAAATATGATAATGATCCCACTGTACGGCGCTGGATTGACATGGCCATGCGAATTGAAGGAACTAACAAAACCTTCGGGGTTCATGCTGCTGGTGTCGTTATTTCCGCAGAACCATTAGATGAACTTGTTCCTCTACAACGAAATAATGATGGTTCTGTAATTACTCAATATTTCATGGAAGATTTGGAATCATTGGGATTATTAAAAATGGACTTTTTGGGTTTGCGGAACTTAACCCTAATTCAAAAAACCATTGATTTAATTGAACAAAGTAAAGGATATCGAATTGATCCTGATGAAATTACCGGACAGGAAAGAAAAGCACAAAAAATATTAGCTAAAGGTGATCATACTAACTTACCAAAAGACGTTGCTAAAGCTTATTCACTATTAGAAGCAGGTGATTTAGAAGGGATATTTCAATTAGAATCTTCAGGAATGAAACAGATAGTCCGAGATTTAAAACCTTCAAACATTGAAGATATTTCTTCCATTTTAGCACTTTATCGCCCAGGACCATTAGATGCAGGATTAATTCCTAAATTTATTAATCGTAAACATGGACGAGAAGAAATTGAATATGATACTCAAATTTTAGAACCAATATTAAATGAAACCTACGGAATCATGGTTTATCAAGAGCAAATTATGAAAATTGCTCAAGATATGGCTGGTTATAGCTTAGGACAAGCTGATTTACTCCGTCGGGCTATGGGTAAAAAGAAAGTATCAGAAATGGAGAAACAAAAGCAAAATTTTATTGATGGTTCGGCAAAAAATGGTGTAATACCCCAAGTTTCTGAACATTTATTTGGGGATATGTTGAAGTTTGCCGAATACTGTTTAAGTTATGACACAGAAATTTTAACCGTTGAATATGGGTTTTTAGAGATTGGGGAAATTGTCGAAAAACAGATTGAATGTAAAGTTTATACTATTGATAGTAATGGAATGCTTTACACCCAATCAATTGCCCAATGGCATAATCGGGGACAGCAAGAAGTTTATGAATATTTGTTAGAAAATGGGGCAATTATTCGCGCTACAAAAGACCATAAATTCATGACTGAAGCCGGGCAAATGTTACCAATTGATGAGATTTTTGCCCAAGGATTAGATTTATTACAAGTGGGTGTTGCTGAATGAAAGGATGAATTTTTTTTTCACGCAGAGGCGCAGAGTCGCAGAGAGTAGGAGCTTGCAAAATGTAATTGTTGACTTTTATACTTCAAAAAACAAACAAACTTAACCCGACTCAACAATACTTAAGATCAGTATTCACATCTCTTCTTTATTTACCTCTGCGCCCTCTGTGCCTCTGTGGTTCGTTAAAAATTAACTACTTAACTAACCACATATAACTATATACACATACATAGCATACTGATTATACAATTACATATCAGTATATTCTCACTGGTTTAAAGCCCATTAGTAATGGTAACTTAAAATACGTAACCATTTTAGACGGGTAAAGAAAATGGCTGTTGGCATAGAAGAACAGGGTAGCAAGTTTATCACCACCGAAGCAATCAAAAATCAAGACGGAGAACAGAAGGTTTGGGACGCTTTCCGTAGTACCTTTGCTGATAGAAACTGCATTGGATATTGGCGTTATCCCATTTTTTCCAAAGCTGGAGAAATTAGAAAAGAGCCGGATATCTTAATAGTTGATAGAGAATTTGGTGTAGTTGTAATTGAAGTCAAATCTATAAATATTGACCAAATTGCCGCTATTAATGGTCAACAATGGCAATTGCAAAATACTGATACCACAGAAATAAATCCCTACCAACAAGCAGAACATCAACTGCGAGCATTAATATCATATAGTGATAGAGAAACAGCACTTTGGCGAAAAGTTAATGGTAGAGCCATAGTTGCATTACCGCAAATTACCACAGAACAATGGCAGCAAAAAGGCTTTGACCAATTACCAGATATTCCGCCAATTATATTTCAAGACCAATTAGGAAAAGTTGCTTTAATTGAACAAATTCAACAAGCTAATATTGTCATTCCTGGAGCAGATTTAGAAGCTAAAAATTGGGAATTATTATTATCAGTGATAGGCGGTACACCTGTATTGCGGAAACCTCCCCGAAATCAAGTCAATACCACTGGGAAAACCCGTTCTAATGTCATTGATAGTTTACGAGAAAAACTCTATGAGATTGATTTACAACAAGAACATATTGGTAAAGAAATTCCCCCAGGACCTCAACGGATTCGCGGTATTGCCGGCTCAGGAAAAACTGTTTTACTATGTCAAAAAGCCGCACATATGCACCTGAAACATCCAGATTGGGATATTGCTTTAGTATTTTTTACCCGTTCCTTATATGATTTAATAACTGGTTTACTCGACCAATGGATAAAGCGTTTTAGTTGTGGTGAAATGCAGTATGACCCCAAAACTAACTCGAAGTTACGAGTCTTTCATGCTTGGGGAGCAAAGGAACAACCAGGTTTATATCGCATTATTTGTGAACATCATGGTAAAAGACCAGGAACTGTACAGAACACCAATGAAAGACAGCCAAATCGAGGTTTAATAGATTTAAGTAAACGGCTATTGGAAGAAATTACTATTGAACCAATGTTTGATGCCATCTTAATTGATGAAGGTCAAGATTTAGTAGCCGAAGATGATTTAAAATATCAGGATAAACAAGCTATTTATTGGTTAGCTTATCAATCTTTACGACCTGCTGATTCTGAACACCCAGAACAAAAACGCTTGATTTGGGCTTATGACGAAGCTCAAAGTTTAGATAGTTTAAAAATTCCTACCGCGCCAGAATTATTTGGGATAGATACTAATCTTAATAAGGCGGTAACTGGTAGCTATAAAGGTGGCATTAAAAAATCAGAAATTATGCGACGTTGCTATCGTACACCAGGTCAAATTCTCACATCTGCTCACGCTATTGGTATGGGTTTGTTACGTCCAGAAGGAATGCTGACAGGACTCACAAATCAAAAAGCATGGAAGGAAATTGGTTATGAAGTTGTCGGCGATAGTAAATTTATTTCTGGTAGACAAATTACATTGCGCCGTCCGCCAGAAAACTCACCAAATCCCATATCAGAAATCTGGGGAAAACCTGTATTAGAATTTGAAACTTATGGTTCTCGTCAGGAAGAAATGAAGGCTTTGGCTGAGAAAATTATGCACAATATTGTCCATGACGGACTTAACCCCAGCCGAGATATTTTAGTAGTAATTTTAGGATCTACCTATGAAGCAATGGAATTAGAAACCCAGATAGCTGGCTTTTTAATGGAATATGACATTGATGTTTATATCCCTACAGCTTTAAAGTTAAATGATTTAGTTCCCCAATATCCCAATCATGATCCTGATAAATTTTGGCACGAAGGTGGTGTAACGGTATCACGGATTACTCGCGCTAAAGGACATGAAGCGGATATGGTTTATGTGGTGGGTTTTGATAATGTAGCACGGAATGAAAATGATGTGAATTTCCGCAACCAGTTATTTGTGGCTTTAACCAGGGCGCGAGGTTGGGCTAATTTAAGCGGTGTTGGTAGTTATCCTATGTATGAGGAAATGCGAAAGGTCATAGCTAGTGGAGAGAGTTTTACTTTTACCTACAAGCGTCCACCTAAACGTGATATTGGAGATAGTGAGTAAGCACTATCCGAAAATATCAGGTAATTAAATTCAATGCTGTATAACTCCAGCTTGCATTTGCAAACTGGAGAGTATAAAACATCTAGTAGTGTTATTTAGGGGCTGCTGAATAAACCTAGAACTGAGATATATCAAGAGTTTGAAGGTAAAAAAGGTGAATCAGGTGCAAGGAATAAGGGTTGAAATCAGCAAAAACCTATCACTTGACCAGATTCAATACTATTCTTCTCTTCTTCTAATTCTTCCTCCTGACTCCTGACTCCTAGCCCTCACAGACAACTTTTTCAGCACCCCCTATTTAATAACAAACTCAAATTGTAACTTCCTAGGTAGGATGATCAGGTTGATTCCAATCAGGGAAGAATTGCTATGATGACTACATCTCATCTCAAACTAGATTTATCTAATCGTGAAAAAACCATCACAACCATTTACATTCTTAAAAACTGGCATATTTCCTAGATCAATCGGTAGAACTTTCAAAAAAATTTTTAGTGATATATCTCCGAATACAGATCAAGAATTTATTAAAAAATATCAAATATCCAGACAGCGGACAACTATAGCTGTCAAATTCTTATTACTGCTAATTATTGTTCCCCTTCTCACTCATCAACTATCTAAGCGGATATTTATCCTTCCCTTAGTAGAGAAGATGAGAACTGAAAACTCTCACCTGATTTTTCTCAATCAGGAAATGGAGAAAGAAGCTTTTCATGAATTAAAAATATTTAGGGCAGAATTAAAGTTTAAAAGTCTTCTGGATTCAGAATGGAAAAATTCCCCAGAAAATGTAGAATCCAAGATAAAAGAAAAAGCCATAGAACTAGCAGCAAAATTTCGAGATAAAAGTGCTAACGCTATTAGTAATATATTTGCAGACATTATAGCATTAATTACCTTTGCATTAGTAATTGTTTTTAGTGCCAAAGATATTATTTCTCTTCAACACTTTGTAGATCAAATTGTTTATGGTTTAAGCGATAGTGCTAAAGCCTTTTTAATTATCTTATCTACAGATGTATTTGTAGGCTTTCACTCACCACATGGCTGGGAAATAATTCTGGAAGGATTTGCAGAACACTTAGGTTTACCCGCGAGTAGAAATTATATATTTATGTTTATTGCCACATTTCCTGTAATTTTAGACACTATAGTTAAATATTGGATATTCCGGTATCTTAGTCGTTTATCACCTTCAGCATTAGCTACCTTAAAAGAAATGAATGATTAATCATCTTAATTGGGCAGATTTCCCATTGTCAATAATTCTGAGAATGCTAAAATGGGGGGTAATCATTGTTTATTTTCATGAATTATGCGTATCCTCTTTAATCAAAAATTAAAAGTCACAGTATTTATTACTAGCTTATTAGTAGTGATTTTTCTTAATAAACAGCCAATTCAACAACAACAGATTGTTAAAAATTTATCATTATCCCAAATAGTAAATTCTCCAACTAAAGGATTTACTCATGATATATCTCCGCAAAAAATATCTAATATAAATGTCAAAAATAATGATAAATCTATATTTTATTCAGTCATCAATGAATGGCGAAAATATCAATATAGTGTTAATTCTAATCAAGTATTAAAAATAGGGAAATTACCAAATAATCCCATAAATTTTCATCAAGCTGATTTGTTAACCGTACTCACAAATACTAGACAATATTTTCAGAAATACTCTCAAGAAGATCCCGATATTCAACGCACAGGCATCTTAGTAACTCAAGGAGTTACCGTTAAAGATATTCTGAAAACATTAGATTTTATGATTGTCGTCTTAGAAGAAGACATTTCTAATAAGCGAACAACTCGGTTACAAAATCCTAACTTTATTAACGCCAATTTTCGCGTAATTAAATGGTCTGCTCATAACCCAGAAAATCCGCAGCAGAAACAATTAAGAATTACTAAATATGCAGCTTTTATTCATCCCGGTTCTCGACAAAAAACTTCTACATATAATACGCCAATCTACGCTATTAACGAAGAAGTAAGCCAAGAAAAATTTTACACCCAATATACAAAACAAGATGTTTTATCAGGTATTTATGAACCTGGAGGTAAAGAATTTGGTAAAGTTAAACCAATTGCTTATTTAACTCGCAGTGGTTTAGAAGCAGCACTCATGCAGGGAACAGTATTAGTTAATTTTACAGATGGAACTAAAGAGTTTTTAAACGTAGATAGAAATAATGGAATGTCCTATATTCGGGGCTTAAAAGCAACTGCACAAACACGTTATTGGTATTTTAAAGAAGTTGATGCAATTAAAGGCTATGGATATAAAATAGATGCCAAAATATCCATTAAACCAGGAGTAACATTTGCTGGGGATGTTCTCAATATTGGTTTAGGAAGAATAATTGTCATTGAAGATAATCAGAGTGGACAGAAACGTTTAAAAATGGGCATAATTGCCGATACAGGTGGAGCATTTTTACCTAATCTTTATCAACTTGATTTTTTAGCAGGAACTTTCACCAGTGAAAGAGCTTTTGAGCAATATATTCAAAAATTACCTGAATATACAAATGCCTATATTTTAGTGAAAAAATAAAGTCAGTTGTCAGTAGGGGCGAAGCATTTGGAAGAT
>NZ_VIKY01000318.1:0-31794 GCF_009711925.1 Dolichospermum sp. UHCC 0352
TCTTGCAAGCCCAGTCCCTTTAGGGCTGGGTTACTGACATTCTGCATGAGTTAAGACATATTTAATATAGATGACCTGGTTCTCATAATTAATACTAGCAATTAAACGGTATTTATTGCCTTTAATATTGAAAACTGTCAAATTACCAACAGATTCAGCCTTGGGATAAACAGACTGTACTTCTACTAAATTACCCCAATTAGCTTTACTAACAGTAAAATACCAGTCATCAAGAGGTTCACAACAGTCTGCGTGTTCTTGACAATATTCTCTAAGCTTTTTTCGGCTGATAACGTGCATTAAACTTTAATTTAAACTTGAGCAGCCAATAATTTTATACAGTTATTACAACAATATCACATTCTCAAAATTAGATGGTTTGTTGTGCGATTCTTAAGTCGGGCTAGTACCGCAGGGCAAAAGTCAAAAGTCAAAAGTCAAAAGTCAAAACTAATATACAGTAGGCTTTTTGGCGATTGAATATGGTTGCTTTATTTATGCCGTGATGTACTAGTTCCCTCCGGGACGCTTTGCGTAGCTTGCTACCAATGTACCAGTTGTGTAAGTCCTGTACCTATAACCAAAAATTATATATATATAAATATCACAATACAAATTTATTATGTTTACGGTTGCATAGCCATAACCAGACATTGATATATTCACAGAAGTATTTATATAAACAAAGTAAAAAATATAACACTGAAATTTAAGAATTTCTTTTATAAAAAATCAGCCTAGCCATGCTAAAGTTTTAATCTCGTTATATTCCTTAGCTGCTTCAGCTTATGCATCTGCATTCTTTACATCAACAACACCTTGAAGAATTAGTCAAGAGTAGTGGTATAAACTTAGACTTAATTCGTTTAAATTTCAAATCGCTTCAAGGCATAAATGCTTATGAATATTTGCTGATTTCTGACCAACTCCCTCGCACCAATACAGGGATGATTAAAAACGCTTGGTTACAGCGGTATAGCCACATTACAGAAGGTGGTTGGTGGTGTTCGGGACTCGACCCTCTCAATAATTGGCATAAGATGGAATGGGGATGTTTTAAACCCAACCAACCGCGACAAAATCAAAAGGGCAAATCAATTAAATATGAACACCCTCCCAGCACCCCCACACGCATATTTTGTTTACGCATATCCTTACAAATTTGGCAACAAGTTGGCCAACGTTACAACTTAAATTTACCGGAAAATATTACTATTAATCATGATGATGAAGCCGAAGGTTTTTGGTCATGGGTAATTAAAAATAAAATAGCCATTGTCATTTGTGAAGGTGTGAAAAAAGCCGCAGCCCTTTTAAGCCAAGGATATGTTGCTATTGCTATTCCTGGTATTAATAGCGGTTATCGAGTTATTAAAGATGAATTTGGTAAAGTTACCCGGCGGCAATTAATACCTGATTTAGCAGTATTTACAAACATAAAACGCAACTTTTATATTTGTTTTGATTTTGAAACTCAAGCTAAAAAAATTGCGGCTGTAAATAATGCTATTTCCCAATTGGGTTGTTTATTTCAACAACAAAACTGTCCTGTTAAAGTTGTCGAACTTCCAGGAAAAGAAAAAGGAGTTGATGAATTTATCATTACTAAAGGTGCAACAGCCTTTGATAAAACTTATCGTCAAAGCCTAGATTTAGATATTTATATTGCCCAAACCAAACCCCATACAGAGTTAACAATTCCCGCTGCACTTACTGTTAACCGTCCTTATTTGGGAAAAATTGCCTTTCCTACCTCTGGTTTAGTAGGAGTGAAATCAGCCAAGGGTACAGGTAAAACCACAGCATTACAAAGCATTGTTCAACGAGCAAAAAATCATAATCAACCAGTTTTATTAATTACCCATAGAATCATCTTGGGACGGTTTTTATGTGATAAAATCGGGATTAAATGGGGTTTTGAGCATGAATCATGGCGGATAGAAGCTGATGAAGTAGCTGTTAAATGTCCGTTACCAATTACGCCATCTTTGGGATTATGTGTAGATTCAATTTGGAAATTAAAACCCGAAGATTGGCACGGTGCAATATTAATTTTAGATGAGGTTGAGCAGTCTTTATGGCATTTACTCAATAGTAATACCTGTAAACAAAAACGAGTTAAAATTCTTCGTATTTTCCAACAACTAATTTCTACAGTTCTCACAACAGGAGGTTTGATAATTGCCCAAGATGCCGATTTATCAGATGTATCTTTAGAATATTTACAGACCTTAGCCGGAATTAAATTAAATCCTTGGGTAGTTGTCAATGAATGGAAACCGGAAAAAGGTTGGGATACAACTTTTTATGATTCACCCAATCCCACACCCCTAATTCATCAATTAGAATTAGATTTAATTGCTGGACGTAAATGCTATGTTACTACTGATAGTCGTTCTGGCCGCTACAGTTGTGAAACTATTGAACGTTATTTAAAAGAACGTTTACAGAAACTCAGAAGAGAATTTCCTGAAACTTTAGTAGTTAGTAGTCATACTACTAATACACCTGGTCATGCAGCCGTTGATTTGATAGCTGCTATTAATCAAAAAATCACTGATTATGATACTGTTTTTGTTACCCCTAGTTTGGGAACAGGAATTAGTATTGATGTTCAACATTTTGACCGAGTTTATGGCATTTTTCAAGGGGTAATTCCTGACTCAGAAGCCCGTCAAGCTTTAGCAAGAGTTAGGGATAATGTTCCCCGTATTGTTTGGTGTGCTAAACGCGGTATTGGCTTAATTGGTAGTGGTAGTACAAATTATCGGTTACTGTCTAATTGGTATCAAGAAAATCAAAAAGAAAACTTAGCTTTATTAAGTCCATTACATAAAATAGATGTAGATTTACCTCTAGTTTATGATCCTATTCATTTACGCACTTGGGCAAAATTATCTGCTAGGGTAAATGCTTCTATTCGTCTTTATCGGCAATCAATGCAAGATGGATTAATAACTGATGGTCATCAAATTCAAATGCGAAGTAATGAAGTCCAAAATAACATTCTTCGTGATTTGCGTTTAGCCTTTTTTGCCACTGAACCTAGTGATGTAGAAAATCGCAAACGGTTAATTGTAGAAATTGTTAAAGTGCAAAAAGATTGGGGCCAAAGTCTTCAAAAAGCCAAGGAGATTAAACGCAAAATCAAAGAAATTAAGCAGCAAAATCAATCAGCAGCAGCAAATTCTGTAGCTAATGCTAAAGATATTGACTATGTGGAATATGAACAGCTATTAACTAAACATTCTCTTAGCAATGGAGAACGTCATCAAGTTGATAAATATATTCTCAGACAAAGGTATGGAATTGTAGTTACTCCCCAACTCAAAATCCAGGATGAAAAAGGTTATTATGGACAATTATTAATTCATTATTATCTGACTCATGAAAGTGAATATTTTCATGTAAAAGATCAGCAAGAATGGAGTCAGCAGTTATTGTGGGGTGAAGGTAAAGTTTTTCTCCCAGATTTAAGAACCTATACGTTGAAAGTAGAAGCTATGCGGGCTTTGGGAATAATGCAATTTCTGGAAACAGAAAGAGTATTTAGTGAAAATGACGCTGATTTAATTTGGCTAAAAAATGTAGCTGGACAAAGTAGTAGACATATCAAACGCGCTTTAGGTATTGATTTAGTTAGAGGTAAAGAATCTGTTGCGGGAATTAAGTTATTAAGCCGACTTTTAGGTTTGTTAGGTTTGAAATTACAGCAAGTCAATGATGGTTATAAAATTGATTTAGACACTCTAAATGATGGTAGAGATAAAATATTTGCAGTTTGGCAACACCGTGATGATTTGATGTTAACTACTTTACATAATATGGAATGTGAAATTGTAGATTTATCTAAAAAGTCTCAACAGGAAGCTGTACTGATAAGTTAAACAACAAAAAAACAGATCCCCGACTTCTCAAAGAAATCGGGGATATATCTGATCTATCTGTGGTAAAATCTATTTTGTGTGCTTACAAGTTACAAAATGAATAAAAATATTGATTTTGATGTTGTTAATGCTTTACACCAACAGGGTTTAGATCATTATCATGATGGTAATTATCAACAAGCACTGGCTAATTTTGATGCGGCTTTAGAATTATATGCTAATTTTTCAATGGCTTATATTAATCGAGGTAATATTTTTCATATTTTAGGTAATTATCAAAAAGCTATTGCTGATTATAATCAATGTATAAAAATCAATCCTAATTTTCCTGAAGCTTACCATAATCGGGGTAACAGTTATTATGCTTTGCAAGAATATCAAAGTGCAATTTCTAATTATAATCGTTCTCTAGAAATTAATCCTAAATTTGGTGCAGCTTACTACAATCGGGGTTTAGTTTATGCCCGTATCCAAGATTATTATCAAGCAATTGCTGATTTTAATCAAGCATTAAAAATAGTTCCTGATGATATTCAAGCATACTATGAACGGGGTTTAGTCCATAGCAATTTGGGAGATTATGAAAATGCCATTAAAGATTACAACCAAGCATTACAAATTAATCCTACATTAGTTTCAGTATATGGTTTTCGAGCAAATGCACATCACCACCTGGGAAATTATGAAAATGCGATTATT
The DNA here is from genome assembly GCF_009711925.1 of Dolichospermum sp. UHCC 0352. Taxonomy (NCBI): domain Bacteria; kingdom Bacillati; phylum Cyanobacteriota; class Cyanophyceae; order Nostocales; family Aphanizomenonaceae; genus Dolichospermum; species Dolichospermum sp. UHCC 0352. Next base: position 4,587 of record NZ_VIKY01000318.1, read on the forward strand.
GATTATAATCAAGCATTACAAATTGATCCTCATTTAGCAACAGCTTACTATGGAAGGGGCATGGTACGAGAAGCTATACAAGATCTTATTGGTGCAGTTGCAGATTATACTCAAGCTATAGAAGTATCTCCAGAATTTGCCTCAGCTTACTGTAAGCGAGGAGATGCTTACAAGTTGTTAGGTAATATACAAACAGCTATTCAAGACTATAACCAAGCATTAAAGATAGATTCTGATTCTTTAGCAGCATATTATCATCGAGGAAGTAGTCGCTATATAGCTAAAGATTTTACAGGAGCAATTAGTGATTTTACTGAAGCTTTACGATTAGATTCCCAGTCTGCTGTATTTTATAGCGATCGCGCTAATGCTCGTTATGCCCTAAAGGAGTATCAAAAAGCTATATCAGATTATACTCAAGCCATCAGCATTAACCCTAATTTAGCTGAAGACTGGTTTAATCGCGGTCGTAGTCACTTTCTGCTAGGAGAATTAAATACCGCATTAGCAGATTTAAACCAAGCTATCCAATTACAACCACGCTATCCTTTAGCTTATTTAGTTAGAGCAGACATACATAGACATTTAGGGAATCAGCTAGACGCAATCGCTGATTTCCGTAAATCTGCTGATCTCTATTCTCAGTCAGGAAACACGCGATATTACCAGGAGATTACCAATCTGATTTCCAGAATTTCTCAGTCGTGAACAGGGAACAGGGAACAGGGGAGAAACTTCTTTCTTCTTTCTTCCTCCTGACTCCTGACTCCTGACTCCTGACTCCTCAGTTAATTTCTCGATAGCGTTTTTGAAGATCCTGAATTGTGAATAAAGCCTCAAATTGTAACCCAGCCGACTCATATAACGCCCCACCACCTTGCAATCTATCTATTAGGGAAATTACCCTGTCTACCGTATAACCAGCCGCCTGTAACCGCTCCACAGCCTTGAGTGCAGATTGTCCAGTTGTTACCACATCTTCCAAAACTACGACTTTTGCACCCTGGGGTAAACTGGGACCTTCAATGTAAGCCATTGTCCCGTGTCCCTTGGCTTCCTTGCGAATAATTAAAGCTGGTATCAGTCTATTTTCATACACAGAAACCACACTAACTGCGGAGACAATAGGATCAGCACCTAAAGTTAAACCAGCTACAGCTTGAGTATCTTCAGGCAACATTGGTAACAATAACCTCGCCATAGCCAAAGCACCTTGCGGATGGAGTGTGACTTGTTTACCATTAATATAGTAAGAACTACGTTGTCCAGAGGAAAGAACAAAATCACCTTCTTGATACGCAAGCTGGCAAAATAAATCTAGTAGCTTTTGACGGAGAGTAGTTAAATCAGTTGTAACAGCCCAAATATCTGAGTTGCTAGAGGTTTGAGTGGAATAAGACATTACAAACAATTAAAAGTTGTGTTAAACCAAAATTGAAACTCAATAGAGTTCTCCAATTAAGCATAAATTAAGATTTACCCAAAAATTAGCGAGAATTAAATTAATTTAATTCTGTCCGCAGAAACGAGCTTGGCTTTCGCGCTGAGAGTGTCAATCTCCCTCTTCGCTGATGACTACTTTACCTCGAAAGATAAAGTAATTGTAGATGTTGTAAAACAACATAATCGCTACGGTATTAGATAAAAGTTCTATACTCTTTAAAGGAGTTACGCAAAAGGGATAAATACTTATTTAAGTAGGTGGACGTTAAATAACCAAAATGTGTAACGATATGTAAATTTACCTCAATGCGTTATTGTGGTTGAGTTTTAGCCATTTCACAAAATGAAATATACTTTGATTTTTCTCCGCCTACCTACTTAGCCCTGTTCTGTCACTCTCCGAAAAGCTTTATCATTTCTGAATTCTAGAGTTCTTATACAGTAGGCGATTGCCCAGTTATTTCTGAATAGAAATTCCACAAGATGACTCAACCACGAAATTTTAACGACAAACACCTGAATCAATTGTTATTGCGTCTCTTGAGAACTTTTTATTAATAGGAAAAATCGGAAAGTGACAAAAGAAGGTTAGGATATACATTAATTAGGATATACATTAATATTTGCTTACATGATATTACTTCCAAAAGTTTTAACCTTTGAAAAGTTTGACAAATCGTCATTATCAAGATATCCGACTTCTTAGAGAAGTCGGATATCTGACTCTTACACGCAAATCAAATAGATTTGCTATATAGTACAAAATTACTAAAAACTGCTTGAGATAATTTCTGATCTTTTTAGTAAAAATATGAGATTATATTGATAATTACTCTCAATACAACTGAGAATTATTTCTAAATAATGGTAAAAAATCATCTTGGCTTGTTACAGCCTGGTCAAATTGCCACAATTACTCAACTGCACAGTGAATCTGGATTACAACAGCGCCTTCTAGCAATGGGTTTCCGCACGGGTAGGCAAATTGTGATGTTGCGTCGGGGATGGCTTTCTGGTCCACTCCATGTCCGCATTGGCACAACAGAAGTGATGCTACGTTGCCGGGAAGCTAGAGAAATAGAAGTTACAAATGTGAGTACGGGAATATGACTATCAAACAGATTGCGGTTTTGGGAATGCCAAATACTGGCAAATCTACCTTTTTTAACCGTTTTACAGGCGCTAATGCGAGTATCGGCAACTGGCCGGGGATGACAGTAGATTTGATGATGGCAAAAATCAAACTTGGTGAGGAAGAAGCCGAGGTAGTAGATTTGCCGGGAATTTATGATTTACGGGGTTTTTCGGAAGATGAGGCCGTGGTGCGGCGGTTTTTGGAAAGTACACCAATTCACTTAGTAATAATTATTCTTAATGCAACTCAACTTGACCGCCAAATTAGTCTAGCTTTACAGATCAAACATTTACATCTTCCCTCAGTATTATTACTAAATATGGCAGATGAAGCCCCAAAATTTGGGGTAAAAATTGAGCCTAATAGAATAGCCAAGCATTTGGGAATACCAGTGCTGCCCATTAGTGCTAAGTATGGTGATGGTTATGATCAAGCAGTAAAAGCGATCGCACAAACTCTCCAGCAACAGCAAGAAGCAGTCACAGCAGGTTCTTTAGCACAGTGTTCTGCGTGCGATAGCAAAATTGCCTCAGAAATGAGCAGCTTATTGGAGGATGCAGTGTATACTCCGGAACAAGTTGAGGAAAACCTGACAACACGCTTAGATCGAATTCTGTTACATCCAGTATTTGGCTTACCGTTGTTTTTTGCAGCCATGTTTTTGATGTTCCAGATAGTATATGCCCTGGGAACACCTGTGCAAAAATTTATGGGAGATACCCTGGACTGGTTTAAGGGAGTAGCACTAGAACCAGTATTAGGCGGTTTACCAGCATTTTTGAAAGGTTTCTTAATTGACGGTCTTTATACTGGTATGGGAACAGTTGCGGCTTTTATCCCCGTAATTCTCTTATTTTTCTTCTGCATGGCCATTGTAGAAGATAGTGGTTACTTGTCGCGTTCAGCATTTTTGATGGATGCTTTTATGGAACGATTGGGGTTAGATGGTCGTTCTTTTGTGATGTCGTTGATGGGATTTGGCTGTAATGTCCCCGCAATTATGGGGACAAGAGTGATGCGTTCCCCTGGGTTGCGAATGCTTTCCATGCTTGTTATTCCCTTTTCTTTGTGTTCAGCGCGACTGAATGTATTTATTTTCATGACTACAGCTTTATTTTCTCCTCACATTGCACCTGTAGTTTTATTTAGTTTGTATTTATTTAGTTTTGTCGCAGCTATCTTGACGGCATTTTTGTTTAGAGGCAGATATCCGAATAAAGAACCATTGGTATTAGAATTACCTCCTTATCGCTTTCCCACCATCAAGCAAATGTGGTTACGTGCTTGGGGAGAAATTAGGCATTTTTTAAAGTGGTCAAATCGGTTTATTATCTTTGGTGTGGTAGCGATTTGGTTATTAAATAATTTGCCTTTTGGTGTCCCAATTGCCAGTTCCCAAACATTATCAGGAATGATCGGTCAAGCTACACAACCATTATTAGCACCAATTGGAATTAATGCTCAATTGGCTGTAGCTCTGATTTTCGGCTTTATTGCTAAAGAAATTGTTTTGGGTGGTTTAGCGGTGATTTATGGTAAATCTCAGGGTGCAGATTTAATGGGGACTATTGCCCATCAAATTGACTGGGTACAGGCTTATAGTTTTATGTTATTTACTCTCCTTTATGTCCCTTGTTTGTCAACTGTTGCTGTTTTGAAAAGTGAATCTAAAAGTTGGAAATTTGCAGTTATATCTGTAGTTTGGTCTATTGGTTTAGCTTGGGTAGCAAGTTTTATTTTCTATCAAAGTGCAAGAGCTTTAGGATTTTAATTTTTATAGCAATTTTCGGAGTTGCATAATGGTGGTATAGTAGTCGTTGGTACGGTGAGGCAAGTAAATAGTTGCTTATTTGCTAATTTTCCTTAATGGATGCTACGGTATGGGAATACCATAACTGCCAACGCATTATTTGTAAGTAAAATAAAGATTCGTGCTGTTTAATGCCTTAAAAGTGACTTTTTTCTTACCCGGACAATTTTTGAGTGCCAATTTGTTTTATGGAATCTAAATTTGGGAATTATCAAAAGAAAGTTAACCAGAATGACTTGCTGAAAAAAATTCCTAAATCAATCAATCCTGATTTCATTTACTTGTTTAGAAAGTATCTGTCAGTAATTTCAATCCTCTCCTCACAAAACTACATGAAACTACGTTCATTACTCCTATTTAGTATCACAACTACTCTTTTATTATCTTTACCAGTTAAGGCAAATTCTGATAACAATCAGCTTGATAACCCAACTAGCTGGAGTTTAAATAAATCAAATGTACAATTGCCAGAAATTAAATTTATTCCCCCTGATTCTGTCAGCAATATCAGTCCAACAGATACTCGTAATTTCACTGGTATATTGCCTTTAGGAAGAGAAATTTCAGAACTACAAACTCCCATTAAAACATTAATGGCTCGCTACAAATTTCTCTCTCCTGGAATTTTCTTTATGGACTTGGAAACAGGGGATTATTTAAGCATTAATGGAGATAAATCTTTTGCGGCTGCTAGTACAATTAAATATCCGATTTTGATTGCTTTGTTTCAGCAAGTAGATGCTGGAGAAATTCAATTAGATGAAACTTTAGTAATGGGCAGGAAACATATAGTTGGTGGCTCTGGAAATATGCAATATGCAAAGGTAGGAAGTAAGTTTAGTCTCTTAGAAACTGCAACTAGAATGATGACCATTAGTGATAATACCGCAACAAATATGATCATAGATCGTTTAGGCGGGATTACTCAATTAAATCAAAAATTTCGCAGTTGGGGATTGGAAAATACTGTTATGCGAAACCGACTGGGAGATTTTAACGGAACTAATAAAACCAGCGCTAAAGATTTGGTAAAACTATCAGCTTTGATGGAAAATAATCAGTTAGTTTCCAATACAAGTGAATTACAAGTAATAGGTATTATGAATGGTTGTCATAATAAAAGTTTGTTAACCTCTGGTTTAGGTTCTGGTGCTAAGATAGCTCACAAAACAGGGACTCTCAGGTTTGTATTAGGAGATGCAGGTATTATTGAAACGTCATCAGGTAAGCGTTATTTAGCAGGAGTTTTTGTGCAAAGACCAAATAATGATTCTAGAGGAACAGATTTTATTCGTCAAGTTTCTCAGGTAGTCTATGGTTATTTTGACCAACCAAAACTAAGTACCCAAAGAAGCTAGTAAATCTACACAAATTACAGTAGAAGTTATTTCTAAATCTAAACAAGTTTGTGGGAAAGTCACTTCATATAAAGATGTGCCTATACATTATTCTTTATATGAAGTGATTAAAATTTTGGATTTTTCACGCGATTACAAACATCATCAGATCCAATAATGAATGGGAGCTATAAATCCACCATTACCCCAACAGATTATTTTGTGCTTCTCTTAAACAAGATAACTGGTATTTGGCACAATGGGAAATATTGCATACTCATACCAAGCTGTCCAGATAAAACTGCGAATCCAGCGTTGACGTTTTTCCAAACTTAATTCATACTCAAATGCACCAGAAGATTCATCAATGGAAGATAAATGAGAGTTACAACCACAGCCATGTTGATAGGTAAACCCGTATTTGGAGGCGATACTTTGTACCTTCATTTGGATTGCAAATACCTTACCTGCGTGGAGAATAGCATCCCAAGAACGTTTATGTTCTATATCCCGTTGATCAAATCTTAAAGCCCGTTCTTCAAACACATGATCTCGATAAATTGGAGCTAAATGCACATGATAGAAACTAGCTGGTAAATCATATCCAAATTCATCAAAAAGTTCTAACCCAATGCGAGCTACTTTTACTTCGTTATTGTATTCAGAACCTTTTGATTCAAGATTATGTAGAACTTCTCTAAAGTTCGGATAGTTGTGAACCATAAAGTCATGTCCATAAAATTCCAGAGTTTCCTGTGCCATTTGTCCAAATAGCTGGGAAAATGACGGTATTAAATGAGATAAATGGGGGCGTTCATTAAACAAATCAACATCACCATATTGCAGTTTATATTGAAATAACTGCGCCATTTCCACATAAATTTGTGGATTACTGAATCTGACGTTTGCTCTACCTTTAGCGATATCTTGCCATACAGAAGGTAGTTGAGAAAGGGTAACGGCATTTTCACCAACAATGACTGCAACGTTAGAGACTTCTTGAAGCTGCATATCCAATTTCCGCAAAGAGATTAATTAGTTAGTTTACTGTAAAGAATCCCTTTTTTATCTTTTCAACATAATAATAAATGTTTGACAGACTGTCTTTTGACATTTAACTTACAAGTAGGTTGGGTTGACGCAAGGAAACCCAACATTGTCGGAATTTTGTTGGGTTGCGCTGTCGCTTAACCCAACCTACTAGTCTGTTAAAGACATTTTGACGCATAAAGAAGAAATGAACCACGAAGGACGCAAAGAGCGCGAAGGAAGAAGGAAGAAGGAAAATTTATTTACCCGTCATTTAGTTCTTGACAGACTACTACAATATATTCACAAAAATATATACGGTTAAATCCATTTTCAACCATCTTTTAATATTCGTTGTCGGACTCGTTCTATAATTATTCCCTCTTCAGGAGATAACCCATTAACTAACATTTCATATATTAATGGTACACCCAACTCTAATTCTTCTAAAAGTAGACTTTGGCTAAATACATCTTCTGGTGTTCCTTCTAGCATCAATTGTCCTTTATCCATGACAAAAACCCAATCTGCCCAACGATAGACTAAATCTAAATCATGAGTTGCCATTAATAGAGTATTGCCATCTTCATGAATTTTTTTCAGAGTTTTCATCAAGTTTCGAGTATGCTTAATATCTAAATATGCAGTGGGTTCATCTAATACTAAAAGTTGTGGTTTTAGTACCATTACATCAGCTATAGAAACTCGTTTTTTTTGTCCTAAACTTAAATGATGTACTGGCTTTTCTGCTAAATCAGTTAACCTAAACTCAATTAAAGCTTGTTCGACTCGATTCTTAATTTCTGTTTCCGGTAAACCTAAGTTACACAAACCATAAGAAATATCTTCTTCAACGGTAGAAGCTACTAATTGTTGTTCTGGATCTTGAAATACTAAACCGACTTTTTGGCGAATTTTACTGAGATGTTGACGATTATAAATTAATGGTTTACCACACCATTTGACAATACCAGAATTTGGTTTATAAAGTCCATTAGCTAATAAGAAAAGTGTGGTTTTTCCACAACCATTTTGTCCAATTAAGGCACACTTTTTTCCAGAAGGAATCTTCATGGTTAAACCATTCAAAGCTGATTGTTGTAGCCTTTGTGAACCTGGATACGTGTAATGTACTTGCTCAAATTCGAGTAAATATTCCTGCATTTTGGCAAATTTCTAATCCTATTAATAATACACAGCCACAAATTGCTTCAATGATATATCGTGGAGATGGACGATAACGTCGGGGATGCCAAAATCGCAATTCACCACTAAAACCCCTTGCTTGCAATCCTAGAGAAAATTGACTATATTGTTGTAGAGTTCGCTGTAATAATTGTCCAATCAATAATGCTAAACTTTTCATGCTAGTATGCCAATTGCGGTAGCCACCGCGAGAATTTTGTGCTGTCAATAATTCATTAGCTGTTTTGAGCAAAATGAAAATAAACCGATACATTAGTAATAGCAAATCAGTTAAAAGTGCTGGAAATTTCAACTGACGGAGAGTTTGCAAAATTTCTGTGAACGGGACAGTTAACATGAGAAAATATAAACAAGAAACACAGGCTAATGATCTGGTTAAAATTCCCCATGCTTGAATAATGCCACTACGACTGATATAAATATAGAAATGTCCAAAATTTAGCCCATACCATGAGTCTAATTGGACAATTTGCACATCAGCAATTGCAACTCCATTTACCATTAGTGCTGGTAAACTTGTTAAACAAAAAACTATGGTAAACATTAACAATCGCCAATAAACACCAACCGGAATTTTTGCATAAATTACTGTCCAAATGCTCATCCAAATTACTATCAAGATTTGGACTAAAGGATGAGCGCAAAGAGAAATAATCAGAGTCGTCAATGCAAAAATAAGTTTATGTTCTGGTGGTAATCTTCTCAGTTGATTAGTGTAAGCTAGGGTATCTAATTGTAGGGTCATTCTTCACGTTTTGGCTGTTGGGAACGTCCTTTATAAATACCTATTGCATAACCAACTACTCCCGCACCTAACGCCGCTTGAGAAGCAAATAATAAACTAGCTATTTCTCCACTGGCTGGTTCAAATGGCGATTTAAACCAAGGTTTATATTCAGGTTGTATTTCTGTAATAGCGGCTTTGGCTTTGTCGTCAGAACCAGCAAATTTACCACCCCGCACAAATATTAAAGGTGCAACTGCTAAAGCTAAAACGCCTAATATTAAAAACCAGTTATTTAAACTTTTTTTAGATTGGTTCATGACTTTGATTTTTTCCCTTAATTAATTGCAGAAGTTCCAATTCTTGAGGATTATAAGATTGTAACCAGTTCCAAACCAAGACAGTTAATAATCCTTCACTAATTGCTAAGGGTACTTGAGTAATCGCAAAAATTCCCGCGAACTTGGCAAATGAAGCGATAAATCCGCCCACAGGTGCAGGAAAAGCCAAGGCAAGTTGGATAGAAGTAATAATGTAGGTGAGTAAATCTGCCAAAGCTGCGGCTAAAAATATGGCGATTTTTTGTTTACCACTCAGGCGCATTGTGAGATTATAGATCCAATAAGCTGCGAATGGTCCAGCGATCGCCATCGAAAAAGCATTTGCACCCAAGGTAGTTAATCCACCATGTGCCAGTAACAAAGCCTGAAATAACAATACTAAGCTACCCAAAACTGTCATGGTCAGGGGTCCAAACAGCACCGCACCTAACCCTGTTCCTGTGGGGTGAGAACAGCTACCTGTGACAGAAGGGATTTTCAACGCTGACAGCACAAAGGTAAAAGCACCAGCCAAACCTAACAAAAGTTTCAATTCTGGGTTAGCTTGGGTAATGCGAGTCAGACTCCGCAATCCTAACATAAAAAATGGTAATGCCACAACCCACCAAAATATCGCCCATTGCACAGGTAAAAACCCTTCCATAATGTGCATTGCGTAGGCAGGTTTGGGAAAATTAACTACCAGGTAAAAACTAATAACAGCCATGAAGATGAGATTAACTAACCCCGGTTTTTTCCTAGATATCATCTGTACCTCGCAGATTTATATAAACGTCTTTTCTTTTTTATCGGCGGGCATCCTGACTCACCATATTATGGCTCACAGTTGCGGGACAGCGCCGGATTTGCACCAGACTTTCCCCCTCACGTCCAATGGCTGTTCCCCATCAGAACCGATTTTGGTAACTATATCACATAAAAATAAGAAATAAATCACAATATCATGTTGTTAATCTGCAAGGTGGCAAAATAAATCTAGTGTCAATTTACCCAACTACTTACAAGTCATTAAAAGTTGTGTTACACCGAAGTTGAAACTCAACAGACTGAATACCATTTTGGAAATTTACTACGTCAGTAAAAATAATGGGTTCTGGAGTTTGATTTACTCACCCCAGAACTCAAGACTATTCTGCAAATGATCCCACAAATTATTGGCTTGAAAAAAAATTCTACAACTTCACGTCAGGGGGAAGCAGCACTTTGTCAATTACATGAATTACGCCGTTACTAGCTTTGACATCTGCTTTGGTAACTTTAGCATTACCTATAGTGACTCGACCTTTCTTAACTTGAATCTTTACTGAAGCACCTTCAACTGTTTTGACATCACCAGCCTTGATGCTTTTAGCAGTAATTTCCCCAGGAACTACATGATAGGTCAAAATCTTGACTAAGGTGGCTTTGTTTTCTGGCTTCAACAGTTTTTCTAAAGTTCCTTTTGGCAAAGCTTTGAATGCGGCATCTGTAGGTGCAAATACGGTGAATGGTCCTTTAGCTGATAAGGTTTCGACTAAACCAGCCGCTTTGATAGCTGCTACTAAGGTTGTGAAAGAACTGTTACCACTGGCTACTTCTACAATTGTCCCGACAGTCTGTGTACTGGTATGGGGTGTAGCAGGTTTTGCCGCAGGCTTAGTTCCAGCGAAAGCGGGAACACTGACGAAAAGAGTTGTGGCTGCAATGGCAATACTAACTGTTTTGGTAAATAGGGAATTCATCGTTTTTCACGGTTAAAAGTGTTTAAGATGTGAAAATTCTTGTTAATTTATCTTCACAATAAAAACTGTAACAGAATTTAACAATTTATGTCTGTTGACTTACTTATTCTGTCAGCATTGCCAATAATTGCGCCTCAGTCAATTGGCTAATTTCCAACTTCCGCGCTTTCTCTAACTTAGAACCGGCATCTGCACCTACAACTAAAAAGTCTGTTTTTCTGCTAATTGAATCAGTAATTTTACCGCCTGATTTTTGAATTAAAGCTTTGGCTTCATCGCGTTTTAAAGTTGGTAATGTGCCAGTAACGACAAAGGTTTTACCAGCAAATTTTTGATTAATTTCGCCCACAGACTGGGCTGCTGTGCTGTTTGCTAATTCTAAACCAATAGCCTGGATACGGGATATTAAGGTTTGATTGGCTGGAGTACGAAACCATTGATAGACTGATTGGGCGATTTCTGCACCGATACCATAAACACCTGCAATATCCGATTGTCTGGCGGCTGTTAAGTCTTCGACGGTGGTAAACTTCTCTGTTAATAATTGGGCGTTGACGCTGCCAACGTGACGGATGCCTAAACCATATAATACTCTAGCCCAGGGTTGCGTTTTTGATTGGGCGATCGCATTGATCAATTTTTCCGCCGATTTTTTTCCCATGCGTTCTAATGCACACAAGTCTTCTATTTGCAAGTCATATAAATCAGCCACGGAATGGACTAAGCTTTTATCTACAAGTTGATACACTAGCTTTTCCCCGACACCTTTAATATCTAACGCGTCACGACTGACCCAATGTTCAATTTCACCCTTGAGAATGGCGGGACAGGAAGCATTTATACATCTAGTAACTGCTTCTCCAGTTTCCCTGACTACTAGCTGTCCACAGGCTGGACAATGGGAAGGCATAATGAAAGGTTGGGTATTAACGGGACGTAGTTCTTTGATTACCCGGACTACTTCGGGAATGATTTCCCCGGCTTTGCGAACAATCACGGTGTCGCCAATACGGATGTCTAATTGTTCAATGCGATCGCTATTATGTAAGGTAGCACGGGAAACTGTTGTCCCCGCTAATTGTACGGGCAACATTTCCGCTAAGGGAGTTAATGCCCCGGTTCTGCCAACGTTAACAGTGATTTTTTCTACACGGGTTGGGGCTTCTTCGGCTGGATATTTTAAGGCTATAGCCCAGCGGGGAAACTTCTGTGTAAACCCCAATTGTTCTTGCAGTCTAAAAGTATTTAATTTGACGACAACACCATCTGTCATATAGGGAGAATTCAGCCGTTCTGTATCCCAATATTGGTAATATTCAACAACTTCAGCAATAGAATGGCAGAGTTTATGGTTGGTATCAACTCGAAAACCAAATCTTTGCAATAATTCCAAAGCTTCCCATTGGGTATTGGCAATACTGGAATCATCCAACCCGGTAATATGCAAAGTATAAGCAAAGAAATCTAATTGCCGCTGTGCGACAATCCGCGAATCTAATTGTCTAAGCGTACCTGCTACAGCATTGCGCGGATTAGCAAATACCTGTTCACCATCTTTTTGTCTTTTCTGATTAATTTCTTTAAATACCTGTAAAGGTAGAAACACTTCTCCCCGTACTTCCACTTTAGCAATGTTTTCTAAGCCGTCAAAATTCAAACGCAGGGGAATTGAGCGAATAGTTCTCACATTTTGGGTAATCTCTTCACCCATTACCCCATCTCCTCTCGTTGTCCCCCTGACTAAAACTCCATTTTCGTAAGTTAATGCTAAAGCAGCACCATCAATTTTTAACTCAGATACATATTCTATTTCTCCGTCATTATACTGAGTTGGTGAGTGTCGCCGCCACCGTTGATCCCAATTTTGCAATTCTTCAATATTAAACGCATTTTCCAGGCTGTACAGGGGGATATTATGACGGACTGAGGTAAAATGGGCAGCAGGTCTTTCACCGACGCGCTGAGTCGGACTATCAGCAGTAATTAATTCGGGATTGTTAGTTTCTAATTCTTGCAACTCTCGATACAGCCGATCATAAACCGTATCTTCCATAATTGGCGCATCTAGAACATAATAAGCGTAGCCTGCTTTTTGTAGCAAACATCGTAGTTCTTCTATACGTTTGGTTTCAGGTTGAGTTGACATCATGAGTTTCATAACAAAAAATAATAACAGTGGGACTTTAATTATAAGGAAAGTAGTAAGCAATCATGACTCAAACTTTTACATATCAACCCCCTATCATTATCGCTCATCGCGGCGCAAGTGGCTACCGTCCTGAACATACTTTAGCAAGTTATGAGTTAGCAATTGATTTAGGTGCTGATTATATTGAACCCGATTTAGTGATTACTAAGGATGGTATTTTGATTGCGCGTCATGAAAATGAAATATCAGAAACTACCGATATTGCTAATCATCCAGAATTTGCTCATTTAAAAACTACGAAAATTATTGATGATGAAATTAAAACTGGTTGGTTTACAGAAGATCTTACCATAGCAGAAATCAAAACTTTAACAGCACAAGAACGCATTCCCCAACTTCGTCCCCAAAATACAGCTTATAACGGCATATTTACTATTCCCACTTTTCAAGAAATCATTGATTTAGCAAAGCATAAAAGTCAAACAATTGGCCGCCATATTGGCATTTATCCAGAAACCAAACATCCCAGTTATTTTCAGGCAATTGGTTTACCATTAGAAGCCACTTTATTATTGAATTTGCAGGAAATTAATTTACCGATATTTATTCAATCTTTTGAAGTTAGTAACTTGAAAGAATTATCTCAGAAAACTGATTTACCTTTAGTGCAATTAATTAATGATATCGGTAAACCATACAATTTTGTGATTGAGAATGATCCTCGGACTTATGCAGATTTATTAAGTCAAAAAAGTTTGAAAGAAATTGCGGAATATGCCCAAGCAATAGGTGTACATAAAAACTTATTGATTCCTAGAGATATTCATGGTAAATTATTATCACCGACATCTTTAATTATAGATGCTCATGCAGCTAATTTACAAGTTCACGCTTGGACTTTTAGAAATGAGGATTTTTTCTTGCCTTTAGACTTGCAAGGAAATCCTCAAAAAGAATATGAAATATTTTTTAGTTTAGGTATAGATGGTGTATTTAGTGATTATCCAAATATAGCTTTAACTGTCAAACTCAATGAATAATTTATCATTCAATCGCTTAACTCAAGTTGCTAAACTTTTTCTCAAATTAGGCATTATTGGTTTTGGTGGACCAGTTGCCCATATTGCTATGATAGAAGATGAAGTAGTTAAACGTCGTCAATGGTTGACACAAGAACATTTTCTAGACTTATTAGGGGTAACTAACTTAATTCCTGGACCTAATTCCACAGAAATTGCTATTCATATAGGATACATTTATGCAGGATGGTTAGGCTTAATTGTTGCGGGAGTTTGTTTTATTTTCCCTGCGGTTTTAATTACAGGTTTATTTGCTTATTTATATGTCAATTATGGGACTTTACCCCAGGTCTCACCAATACTTTATGGAATTAAACCTGTTGTTTTAGCAATTATTATGAATGCTATTTGGGGTTTAGGGAAAAAAGCGGTAAAAACTCGAAAATTACTCATCATTGCTATAGCAGTTGGCTTAATCACTTGGTTTGCTAAAGTTAACGAAGTTATGGCTTTATTGCTAGGAGGAATATTAGGAATGATTTGGTTACGCAGTGGTAATCAAATTAATTTAATGATAATTGGTTTAACTACAAGTACAGTTTTGCAAACTACTGCAACTGTGAATACAGCTATAAATAATCATGTATCTGTACCTTTGTGGCAATTGGGTTTATTTTTTCTCAAAGTTGGTAGTGTGCTGTTTGGTGGTGGTTATTTATTAATAGCATTTTTACAAGGAGGATTAGTAGAAGAATTCGGTTGGTTAACACAACAACAATTATTAGATGCTATTGCTATTGGGCAATTTACTCCTGGTCCTGTACTTTCTACTGCGACATTTATTGGTTATATAATTGCTGGATTTCCGGGGGCAATTGTGGCAACTGTGGGAATTTTTCTCCCCTCATTTTTACTTGTTGCTGCTTTAAATCCTTTCATGAATCCTATTCGTAATTCATCTTGGACAAGACCTTTTTTAGATGCTGTCAATGTGAGTGCTGTAGCCTTAATGGTATTAACTACAATTCAATTAGGAATAGCTACTTTAATATTACCCAAAGCTAATTCCATAGATTTGTTAGGTTTAGCAATTGCTGTTATTGCCACAATTTTAGTTATTCGTTACCATATTAATACCGCTTACTTGATTTTGGGAGGTAGCATTATCGGTTATCTTGGGTATAACTATATGATTATGTAGTTATATTGTTCACTACAAAGATTGTTGCCACGATGGGTCAAAAATGCCGCCATTTTGTGTAAAATGCTGAATATAACCCACATTTGCACTCACAACTTTTATACAACGTCAACAAGTTAGCAGGAAATTCACGATGAAATGGTATTATGGACTACCATCCGTATTGATGGGGGTATCAATAGCCCTACTTCAGCCGCAAGCAGTAACAGCAATATGTAGTAATAATCAAGTAGATGCCATTGCCAAAAAAATCACCGTATTAGTATTAATTAGTGGCGCAAAAAACGGTTCTGGTTCTGGTATAATTATTCAGCGTAACGGCAATACTTACACGGTTCTCACTGCCTATCATGTTGTTAAAGACCCTAATTCTCAATATCAAATAGTTACTCCTGATGGTCAACATTATCGAGTCAATTATCAGACCGTCAAACAGCCGACTAATAACATAGATTCAGCGGTTTTACAATTTACCAGCAATCAAAATTATCCAGTCGCTAAAATCGGTAATTCTGATACAGTCAAAAGACTGACTAATATTTATCTAGCTGGTTTTCCGGGTAAGAGAGGAGGGGTGAGAGTACCTCCCGTTTATGATTGCCGCGACGGACAAGTTATTGCTAATGCTACTCAGACAATTGTAGAGGATGGCTATACTTTATTTCATAAAAGTTCTGCACGGCCGGGGATGAGTGGTGGGGCAGTTTTGAATGAACAAGGTGAAGTGATAGGGATTTTTGGTAAAGGTGAAAATCCCTCTTTTGAGACTGTGAGAGGAGCAGGTAGAAATTATAGTATACCCATTAACACTTTTATTAAATTGTCCGCAGGAGTTGGTGTAAATTTGGGAATTAGTCTGCCTGACGTGCCGAATGCTGGGACACCACAAGCGGATGATTATTTGGTTCAAGCAGACTATAAGTTGCATAAAAGAGACTATAGTGGGGCAATAGCAGCTTATAATGAAGTAATTCGCCTTAATCCTAACTATGCCGAAGCCTTATTATATCGCAATCGTGGTTCTAGTTACTATGCTCTAGGAGACACGCAGGCTGCAATAGCTGATTTTAATGAGGCTATCAAGATTAATCCTGACGATGCCAAAGCCTACGCAGTCAGAGGCATTGCTCGGTATAAATTGGGAGATAGGCGTGCAGCAATACGTGATTTCAATGAAGTTATCAAAATTAACCCCGACGATGCCAGGGCCTACGCAGGCCGAGGGATTGCCCGATACGAATTGGGAGATAAACAGGGAGCTATAGCTGACCTGAAAACAGCAGCAAACCTATCTGCACAGCAAGGAAATAAGAAGTTGTATCAAAAAGTTTCAGAATTATTGAGGATTTTTCAGCGGTATTTTTGATAGGTGGATTCCCTAACCACAGGCTCACAATCGGGTTCTCAGATTTTCAACTACTAAGCTGTACTAAGCTGTTACGTAGCTAAATTTAATATTTTGTAGCCTAGAGTCCTTGCAGTCAGGCTTTTCGGTAAAAAAGTGAATGCGTAAAAGTTGATGAATGCAGTATTAGACCTGTCCGAAATTCCTTGTATAAAAAATTTACCATTTGTCCTCTCACCCTTAATAACTAAATTTCACCGATACTACGGGTTTTTTTTGGCTTTATCTGCTAGAATTTCCCCATTGCGATGGCTATACCCACCGCAAGTATCGCTTGCTTCTTTACGTCATACGGGCAATTGTGCAACCGTTGAATCGGAATATACTTATAACCAAAGATACTAAAGCCCGGTTTTGCCAGATATTCAATACAACCACATTCAAAACTACTAGGAAAGGTTACAAAATGGCGTTAACTAAGTTAGAAATAACACCGTAATCCATTTTCACACAATCATTCAACATTACTTCAAAAAAATATTGTTTGGAAACTAACAAACTTATGGTATTATCAGTAGAAAACAGCGGATACGAAGCGAAAACCCAAGAAATTGCTAAACAAGTTTTAGCTGCTAGTCAGGAAAATCGCTCATTTTTATCAGCTTTACGGGACCAAATGCGCTGGGATGATAAGTTACTCGATTGGGCTATGAGTAATCCGGGTTTAAGAGTACAATTATTTCGGTTCATTGATACTTTGCCCGCAATACATAGTAAATCAGAAATCGCCTCCCATATGCAAGAATATTTGGGAGATGAATCGGTAGAACTACCCGCAGCTTTAAAAGCAATCTTAAATTTTGCTAACCCCGATTCTATGCCCGCACAGGTAGCAGCGACAACCGTGGGAACTGCTGTAGAAACTTTAGCACACAAGTATATTTCCGGCGAAAATATTAAGCAAGTCATCAAAACCGTTGAGAGACTGCGAAAAGAGAAAATGGCTTTCACCATTGATTTACTCGGTGAAGCGGTAATTACGGAAGTAGAAGCGCAATCTTATTTAGAAAGATACCTGGAATTGATGCAGCAATTGGTAGAAGCATCAAAAAATTGGGCGAAAATTCCCGCTATTGATGAAGCTGACGGCGAAAATATCCCGAAAGTTCAGGTTTCTGTCAAATTAACGGCGTTTTATTCCCAATTTGATCCTTTGGATGCTCAAGGTAGTGAAGCAAGAGTCAGCAATCATATTCGGACTTTACTCCGTCGCGCTCAAGAACTGAGTGCAGCAGTCCATTTTGATATGGAACAATATGCCTACAAGGATATTACTTTTACCATTCTCAAAAAACTGTTACTGGAAGAGGAATTTCGTCAACGCACAGATATTGGGATGACAATCCAAGCATATCTGCGTGATAGTGAACAAGACGCTAGAGATATCATTGCTTGGTTAAAACAACGCGGTTATCCTCTCAGTATTCGCTTGGTTAAAGGTGCATATTGGGATCAGGAAACTATTAAAGCTGCTCAAAAGCATTGGCCACAACCAGTTTATAATGATAAAGTTGCCACCGATGCCAATTTTGAGACGATTACGCAACTATTACTCGAAAATCATGAGTATGTCTATTCTGCCATAGGAAGTCATAATGTGCGATCGCAATCTCGCGCCATAGCCATAGCGGAAAGTCTCAATGTTCCCCGTCGTCGCTTTGAAATGCAAGTTCTGTACGGCATGGGTGATAAAATAGCTAAAGCTTTGGTAGATAAGGGTTATCGCGTACGGGTTTATTGTCCCTACGGTGATTTGTTACCGGGAATGGCTTATTTAATTCGGCGGTTGTTGGAAAATACGGCGAATAGTTCGTTTTTACGCCAAAATTTAGAAAATCGTCCCGTTGAGGAGTTGTTAGCACCTCCAATTATAGATATGTTTCGCGCAAAGGCGCAAAGGAGCAAAGAAGAGAAGGAAGGTTTTGTTGGTGTTGCGGATACGGATTTTGCGGAGGAGGAGAGAAGGAATAGGTCGAGTTTGGCTTTTGAAAATGTCCGTCAGCAGTTGGGTAAGACTTATTTACCTTTGCTGAATGGGGAATATGTGAATACAACTACTTTTGTTGATTCTCTTAATCCTTCTAATTTTAGTCAAGTTGTTGGTAAGGTGGGTTTACTTAGCATTGAACAAGCTGAGGAAGCAATGAAATTTGCTAAAGCTGCTTTTCCTGCTTGGAAGAAAACTCCAGTCAAACAACGTGCTGATATTTTGCGTCAAGCTGGGACGTTAATGGAACAAAGACGCGCCGAACTTTCCGCTTGGATAGTTTTGGAGGTGGGGAAACCTGTTAAGGAAGCTGACGGGGAAGTTTCGGAAGCTATTGATTTTTGTCTTTATTATGCTGAGGAAATGGAACGGTTGGATAAGGGTGTAATTTATGATGTGGTTGGGGAAACCAATCGTTATATTTACCAACCCAAAGGAATCGCTATTGTGATTTCTCCCTGGAATTTTCCTTTGGCTATTGCTTGCGGTATGACTGTCGCTGCTTTGGTTTCGGGAAATTGTACTTTACTCAAACCGGCGGAAACTTCTTCTGTTATTACTGCGAAGTTTACAGAAATATTAATTGAAGCCGGAATCCCTAAAGGTGTTTTTCAATACGTTCCTGGTAAGGGTTCTCAAGTCGGCGCTTATTTGGTAAATCATCCTGATACTCATGTCATTGCTTTTACTGGTTCTCAAGAAGTAGGTTGTAGAATTTACGCAGAAGCCGCAATTCTCAAACCTGGTCAAAAGCACCTCAAAAAAGTAATTGCGGAAATGGGAGGCAAAAATGGGATCATTGTTGATGAAAGTGCTGATTTAGACCAGGCTGTTGTCGGCGTTGTCCAATCTGCTTTTGGTTATAGTGGTCAAAAGTGTTCTGCTTGTTCACGGGTGATTGTGCTTGAACCCATTTATGATGCGTTTGTGGAAAGGTTGGTAGAAGCCACAAAATCCTTGAATATTGGGGAGACGGAGTTACCCAGTACCCAAGTTGGTCCGGTAATTGATGCTATTTCGCGCGATCGCATTTTGGAGTATATTCAAAAAGGTAAACAAGAAGCAAAAGTCGCTTTAGAATTACCCGCACCCAGTCAAGGTTATTTTATCGGTCCGGTGATTTTTTCGGAAGTACCCGCAAATGGAGTCATAGCCCAACAGGAAATATTTGGACCTGTCTTAGCGGTAATTCGAGTTAAAGATTTTCAAGAAGCAATAGATGTTGCCAATAACACAAATTACGCTTTAACAGGTGGTCTTTATTCCCGCACCCCTTCCCACATTGAACAAGCGCAAGAGTCATTTGAAGTAGGGAATTTATACATTAACCGGAATATAACTGGTGCAATAGTATCTCGTCAACCTTTTGGTGGGTTTAAGCTTTCTGGAGTCGGTTCAAAAGCAGGAGGACCAGATTATTTGCTGCAATTCTTAGAACCACGCCATATCACAGAAAACATCCAACGTCAAGGTTTTGCCCCAATTGAGGGTGCTGAATAATTAGATGATATCACCAGATCCCCGACTTCTTCAAGAAATCGGGGATCTTTAAATCCTGTCAATCCTTAAATCCTGGAAATCCTGATTCTGACAAATTATGATATTTTGATGTTAGAATATAAAATCAGGGTTTCTCTATATTTATGGGTAAAAAAGATGATATTAGACAAATTGATACAATTGCGAAAGAATTTGATATGTTATGGGAAGAAAGAAAAGCTTTTGGTAGATTTCTGGAGCAAGAAAAAAGAAATGGTTATGGTGGAACTTCAAATGATAGAGGTGATTTTACATATCAGGAACTTAGACAAAAAGCTAAAGAATTTTTAGAGGATTTTTGATTATGAATACTAATATAGAAATTGCTAATTCTCAACCAAGTCTAAATCAAATTACTCAAAAAATTATAGGAGAAACTTGCAATCAGGTTACATTCAGTTATGGGGATGAATTACTGTTAGATTTTGGTGAAATGACTGCCTACGATCATCCTAAATTAAGAGATTTACGCAAAGGAACTTGGCAACTTAGCACTAGGGCAACAAATTTTGATTTAAGAAAAGTACATCCAATGTTCTTTAGTTCATATTTCAAAAATCCTATGTATCCTACAAAAACAAGGTTACGTCTATTGGAAAATAAAAAACTAACTGATTTTGTAATTGATAGTGATAATTTTAAACTAACTTTATCCTTTGAAGGTAATTACCAACTGGTTTTAAAACCAGATTTAGAAGATGATTCTGGGCTTGCTTATTGGGAATTAATGATGCCAAATGAGCAAATTTTAACCGTTGGTCCGGGAATGTTTTGGGAATGTAAATCAATTCATGAACGTTATTAGTCTAGACATCCTAATTCTGACAATATCAACATCCTGTCAATCCTTAAATCCTGGATATCCTGATTCTGACTATCCATTTTAATATATCCCCGACTTCTTCAATAAGTCAGGGATCTGAAACTAATTATCTATTTTTGGGACACTCTGGTAAGCTTTTATCAGCGTAATTACAATCAAAATGAATTAACGCTTTTCTACTAGATTCAAAGACTCCAAATCTATAGTATTGCTTAAATTCTCAGCATAATGTAAGCGCGTATTTTGTCCATTTAGACGCGATTTATAACCGCCGATCTAATTGTATATCACAACTTATAGCTGTTATTAGCGGTGTATATATACCTGAATAAATTCCCGTCAAAAAAAGAGTAAAAATAAAGAAATTGTTATTCAGATAACCAATGCAGCTTATCAGTGCAACCATTCCCTTATTGGCCACAGCCACAGCCACCGCAGACAGTTCCATGGTATTAGCCGCTGTCCTCTTAAGCTTAGTCGTAATTTACTTTGCCAGCAAAGTTGGTGGAGAATTATGCAACAAAATCGGCTTACCAGCAGTTTTAGGTGAACTTCTCGGTGGTGTAATTATCGGTGTTTCCGTACTCCATTTGTTAGTCTTCCCAGAAGGTGGTACAGACGCTTCTAATTCCTTAATCATGACCTTCTTGCAACTCACCGCTGGATTAACCCCAGAAGCCACACCACAGGTATTTGCAGCGCAGTCTGAGGTGGTTTCAGTTTTATCAGAATTGGGTGTAATTATCCTCCTGTTTGAAATTGGCTTAGAATCCAACCTCAAAGACCTCATGGCTGTTGGTGTTCAAGCCTTCGTGGTGGCTACAGTGGGGGTAATAGTCCCCTTTGCAGCGGGTACGGTGGGATTAATGACCATATTTGGGATTAGTGCCATTCCCGCGATTTTTGCAGGTGCAGCTTTGACAGCAACCAGTATTGGTATCACCTCCAAAGTTCTTTCCGAATTAGGACGCTTGAATTCTAAAGAAGGGCAAATTATTCTCGGTGCAGCCGTTATTGATGATGTTTTGGGAATTATCGTTCTCGCGGTAGTTGCCAGTTTAGCCAAAGATGGTGTAGTTGATGTGGGTAACGTCATTTATCTGATTATTAGTGCCAGTGCTTTTCTCATTGGGGCGATAGTTTTTGGTAATGTCTTTAATAAATCATTTGTAGCGATCGCAGATCAACTCAAAACCAGAGGTGAATTAGTCATCCCTGCCTTCATTTTTGCCATAATCATGGCTTACCTCGCCTCAGTCATCCATTTAGAAGCCATTCTTGGGGCTTTTGCCGCCGGGTTAGTTCTCGAAGAAACCGACAAACGCAAAGAACTCCAAAAGCAAGTTATCCCCATTGCTGATATGCTAGTTCCAGTTTTCTTCGTCACAGTCGGGGCAAAAACCGATTTGGGAGTCTTAAACCCAGCCATTCCTACCAATCAGGAAGCCTTAATCATGGCAACTTTCCTGATCACAGTCGCCATCATTGGTAAAGTAGTGACAGGCTTAACAGTATTTGGTCAACCCGGCATTAACCGCTTGGCCATTGGTGTGGGGATGATTCCCAGAGGTGAAGTTGGCTTAGTATTTGCTGGTGTCGGTGCAGCTAGTGGTGTCCTCTCAAAACCATTAGGAGCAGCAATTATTATGATGGTTATTATTACCACATTCATCGCTCCTCCCCTGTTGAGATTTGTATTTCCAGAATCAAATACCGCCACAAATTTAGACAGCAACTCTGGCAAAACATTAGCAGTAGAAATACCACAATCTCTCGTAACTACAAAAGATGATTAGTAATTTGAATTTCACCTCAAATTCTGCTGTAGATATCACAGAAGATAGTTGAAAATTTTCTCTGCTGTAGTTTTTACATTTACTATATCAGGAGGTTGGAAGAAACTTCTCTCATCCAATCTCCGTCTCCTGTAATCTGGAAACCCTCTAATTTTAAAAATGGTTATTATTTCTACCTTTAATTAAATTTACTTTTTGGTTTTCTTTTGGTTTTATAAAACTTTCCTTTCCCCCCATTTTAGTAGCCTTGATAATGTTTTGTATTCCTATTTTTTTTCAGGACAGTTTTTACAGTTTGAAGATGTTTTTAGTAATTATGGAGGATAACCCGCCAATCTATGTCATTAATTGACAGTGGTGGGTGTTTTTTGTATGTGTCCATATCATTATTAATTATTTAATTTAGCTAAGGAGAAAAAGCCGTGAAACTACAATGGTTACTACCTGCTACATTTGGTACTGTACTCATGCTATCGTCGCCAACTTTAGCCGCAAAATTGGAATCTTGGCGATTTGATCGAAATCAAAATCTCTTAGAAATTAATACAAATAGTGCTGTAAAACCAGAAGCACAATTAGTTTTTACCCCCACTCGGTTAGTAATTGATTTACCGGGTGTGAAATTCGGACGTTCCCAGTTAACTCAACAAATAGGTGGAGGAATTCGGGAAATTCGCATTGGTCAATTTGATGAACAAACAACCAGGATAGTTTTAGAATTAAGTCCTGGTTATACCCTAGATCCAAAACAAGTGAAATTTGTGGGTAAAAGTGCTAATCGCTGGACAGTACAACTACCAAAATTAGAATCTGATTCCAGCTCATCTGCCACCAATAATAACACTAACAATAATAATAATTACAATTTAGTCGGCATAGACTCCCAGTCAAAACCTGAATTTTCACCCATTGCTAAAATTGCTAACAGCAGGAGGGGAACAACTCAAATTGAGAGTTTCCAAATTACTGGTGATGGGTTTTTTATGCGGACAAATGGCGGTAATCCTCAAACTAGAATCATCAGAAGTCGAGATCAAACTACGGTATTTATTGACATTCTTGATGCAACTTTATCAGCAAATTTAACACAAGGAAATTTAGCCGTTAATAAACACGGTGTGGACAGCATTGGATTTACTCAATTGCAAACAACACCAACATCTGTCCGCATGACCTTAAAAATCGCCACAAATAGCCCTGATTGGCGAGTAACCGCTAGTAGCAGCGGTTTAATCATCCTTCCCACCAGGGGAATGGTTAATGCCCCTGAAACTGATAATTTTCCCCCCACCAGAAACAATAACGACTCAATTGCGACAATTGAATCTATAGAACTTGCGGACAATGGCACACAATTATTAATTAAAGCCGACCAAGTTATATCCGCTACTACAGGTTGGGATAAAAGTTCTGGTTTGTTCCGGATCACCATTCCTAATGCTAAATTAGCCAATGAAGTCAAAGGCCCTACTTTTGATGCTAATAGTCCTATTATCAAACTTCGTCTGCAACCGCAACCGCCAAATACTGTAGTTATCTTGATTCAACCTGCATCAGGTGTTACACTAGGTGTACTCAATCAAGCAGGAGACAAATTCCTGGCTCTAAAACTGCAACAATATCGTCAGATTAGACCACCCATGAATTTACCTCCCCTATTACCACCCAAACAACAACTACCTGACCTTAAACCCAGACAACCACAAATTACCCCAAGGCGCGACCTTCGTAAAGGCAAAATAGTAGTGATAATTGACCCCGGACATGGTGGTAAAGACTCAGGGGCAATTGGTATCGGTGGAGTCCAGGAAAAGAATATTATTTTACCAATTGGGAAAAGGATTGCCGAAATTTTAGAACGAAATGGTATCCAAGTAATTATGACCAGAGACTCTGACTACTTTGTCACTTTACCAGGACGAGTGACCATGGCACAACAGGCTAATGCTGATGTATTTGTCAGTATCCACGCTAATTCAGCAGGTGCAAATCGTCCAGAAGTGAGTGGTTTAGAAACCTATTATTACGACAGTGGTTTAACACTGGCTCGCGTTGTCCATAAGAAAATTCTGCAAAGTCTCAATGTCAGAGACAGAAACGTGCGGAAAGCTCGGTTTTATGTTCTCCGTAAAAACTCTATGCCCGCAATTTTAGTAGAAACAGGTTACTTGACCGGTAGAGACGATGTTGCCAAACTGAGAACTTCAGCTTATCAAAATCAAATGGCCGATGCGATCGCCCAAGGCATACTTCAGTATTTAAAATCCAGATAAAAAGTAACTTTTATCACCTGTTATCTGATTCATCACCAACCATAGAAAAATAAATTTGCTGACCAAATGGCAACAGTAAACCAATTATATGCTACGATTCTACGCCATTAGCCGTGTCTTACTACCAACACCAAAATCTTTTACTTGCACAAAGTTAAATTGGCAGCGGTGATGGTCTGAAGATTAGCCCATAAGTCGAGATATTGACAAATCCCATCAACAGGAATCAGGAGAAAGGATTGTGAAACTACATTGGTTAATACCTAGCACTTTTGGAACGGTCTTCATGCTATCTTCGCCCGCTTTTGCAGCGAAATTAGAATCTTGGCGGTTTGATACCAATCAAAATCACTTAGAAATTAACACATCTAGCGCTGTCCAACCCCAAGCCCAACTTATTTTTAACCCCACCCGTTTGGTAATTGACTTACCAGGAACCGAACTTGGTCGTCCGTCCGTAACCCAACAGATTGGTGGCAAAATTCGCACTATTCGTATCGGTCAATTTGATGACCAGACAACACGCTTAGTTATCGAACTAGCCCCTGGTTACACCTTCAACCCCAAGCAAGTCAAATTTATTCCCACCAATGGCAAACGCTGGATAGTAGAATTACCACAGCCAGAAGTTGCTTCTGGGCAAACTGGAGAACCATCACTACCCCCAACATCAGATCAATCATCTGAACCAACACTAGACCCCAGAAGTATTTACAACGTAGTTACAGCAAATCGGATTACCCCATCTAATCGAGAAATCCCCCCAGGGGTAGTGCAAATTGATCAATTCCGAGTTACAGGGGATGGGTTTTTTATTAGTACCAGTGGTGGAAATCCTCAACTGCAAGTTAATCGCAGTCAAGACAATCGCTCTGTTAATATTGATATCATTGGCGCAGCCTTATCACAAAATATGGGACAACGGGATCTAGTGATTAATCGCTATGGAGTCCGTCGTATCCAATTTAGCCAATCATCCAGTAATCCATCTACTGTTCGCATGACCTTGCAGTTAGATAGCAATAGTCGCAATTGGCAAGCCCTACTTAGTGGTAACAGCGGTTTTGTCGTCATCCCAGATCGTTTGGCCAAATTACCTGATAATAACCAATCCTCCGCACCATCACTGAGTGACTCCCCCGCAATTATTCAATCTGTAGAAATCGGTGGTAATGGCACACAATTACTAATTCGGGCAGATCAAGCCATATCTGCTACCACTGGTTGGGATAGAAGTTCCGGTCTATTTCGCATCACCATTCCCAATGCTAAGTTAGCTAATCAGGTCAAAGGTCCGGTTTTTAGTAGTAATAGCCCTATTCTGAAAGTCCGTCTCCAACCCCAATCTGACAATACTGTAGTTGTTCTTGTTCAACCTGCATCTGGTGTTAGCTTTGGGGTACTTAATCAAGTCCCATCTCAATTATTAGCACTACAATTACAAACTAACCTCCGCTCTCAACGCCCTTTAATTACACCACCTATCCCTTCTATCCCACGACTAGATCCTCCAAGTTTTAGCACAGATCCACCGCAAACAAGACCCCAGCCCCGTCTACCAGTTCCTAATGGTAAAGTTTTAGTAGTTATTGATCCTGGACATGGCGGTAAAGATTCTGGCGCTCCTGGACTGGGTGGTTTGCTAGAAAAGGATGTCGTTCTACCTATTAGTACAAAACTGGCGAGAATTTTAGAACAAAACGGTATCCAAGTTGTCCTCACGCGAGATGCTGACTTTTTTGTGGAACTGCAAGGACGAGTGGATATAGCCAAGCGGGTTAATGCTACTTTATTTGTCAGCATTCACGCCAATTCCGTGGATAATCGGTCTGATGTTAATGGTTTAGAAGTCTATTATTACGACAATGGCTATGCTTTAGCTGACACTGTCCGGCAAGCCATTCTCCAAAATATTAGTACCCTCAAGAATCGAGGCACTCGTAAAGCTAGATTTTATGTGCTGAGAAAAAATACTATGCCTGCTATTTTAGTAGAAACAGGTTATATGACCGGTCGAGAAGATAATCCCCGTTTAGGATCACCAGAATACCAAAGTCGTATGGCTGAGGGCATAGCTAGTGGTATTCTGAATTATTTAAAACAAAGATAATGATCGTCTGTTGTTCGTTGTCAGTTGTTCGTTGTTTTTTCTTTACCACTGACCACTGTACGGGCGAAGCATTTGGAGAACTATTTTTGGCCATGACCGATAATTTATCTTCCAAATGCTTCGCCCCTACTAACCACTGACCACTGTACGGGCGAAGCAT
>NZ_VIKY01000319.1:0-5980 GCF_009711925.1 Dolichospermum sp. UHCC 0352
TTCCAGTCAATACCATTTTGGAAAATTAGATCAACAGTATTTAAAACTTCTGTAGTCCAGCCTTAGCGCCACTAAAATCAGCATCTTTAAGGATAGCATTGGTAAAATTTGCCCCTCTAATATCAGCTTTACTAAAATTAGCACCTGTCAGGTTTTGACCTTTAAAAGAGCGTCCTCGGAGATTTTGACCGCCGTAGTTTGGTGACATAATCGCATCCGCAAGAGATTATCTATTAGATTTTACACTTATTTGTGGGTATTATTCCCAGTTTTGGTTAAATTTTATTAAATTTGGCTTTTTATAATCCGGGTAAATATTTTTAAACTAATAGGACTTACGCAAAAAACCTATCAAACTCTTATTTCTCTGTGTTCTCTGTGCCTCTGTGGTTCGTTTATTCCGTAACTTGTGCGTAAGTCCTAACTAAATTAAAATAAGAGTTAACTTTTGCAGGAGGATTATGAACAATCAACTCTATGAACGAGATTTTAATGTTTGGCGAGAAACTATCATTAAAAAAATCAAACAACAAGATTTTAATGATATTGATTGGGAACATCTACTATTAGAATTAGAAGATATGGGAAAATCAGAAAAACGCTCATTTTTGAGTAATTTAACCATCTTAATTACTCACTTACTCAAATTGACTGTTCAAGCTGATGCTCCCGAAATAATGAAAGGAAGTTGGTACAGTTCTGTTACTGAACATCGTTTTCGAGTTAAAAAAGATTTGGAAGAAAATCCTTCTTTTAAAAATTATCTCCATGAGGTTATTTTTATTGCTTATGCTGATGCTCGTAAATTGGCAATTAAAGAAAGTAAAAATGCTAAATTGGGAATCAGAAAACCAGAGGAAACCGAATATCCTCTTGATTTTCCTTTTACTATCGAACAGTTATTAGATGAAGATTTTTATGGGGAGTTAGGGGGGTGATATCCAATTGTTTTCTAAATCATCAACCCAAGGATCAGTATATATGTAAGAATCTGGTAAATAACAATTACAAGATTCAAGGAAAAAAATAACTAACTGTTTCAGGAGGACATTATGGAAGAATCTTGGGTTTATCAGGATATTCTGCAAAAAGGTGAGCAAAAAGGCAAAAGAAGAGAAGCAATAGAATTGATTCTCCGTCAGTTAAAACGCCGCTTTGGGAATATTCCAGCCAAAATAGAACAGCAACTTCCTAATTTGGGATTAACTCAACTGGAAGATTTAGCCGAAGAATTATTAGATTTTTCGCAAATAGATGATTTAGTTAAATATATGGCGAATATTTCCTAACAACAAAAACCATTATTATCCTCGTTCCCTGGTTCTGCCGGGGAATGATATTTTTAGCATCAAGGTGAATTATGAAGAAAGAGAAACAATAGAATGATTTACTGATAGGATTATTGCAGGAGGTTAGAAATCATTATGACAACACATCAACCAACAGTCATTACCAATGATAATCTTTACGACCAAGATTTTTATCTGTGGATAGAAACCATATCTAAACAATTAAAAGCAGGGAAATTTGCAGAAATTGATTTAGCAAATCTGATAGAAGAAATTGAAAGCATGGGAAAAAGTGAAAAACGGGAGTTAAAGAGCCGTTTAATTGTGCTATTAATGCACTTACTAAAATGGCAATATCAACCTGAAAAACGTAGTGAAAGCTGGCGCAGTACGATTACAGAGCAACGTATTTGTATTGAATTATTATTAGAAGATAGTCCTAGTTTGCAACCTCTATTTATAGAAATATTTGCAGATTGTTATGAAAAAGCTCGTTTAAAAGCATCTGAAGAAACAGGAATTAAATTAAACTTCTTTCCTAAAGAATCTCCTTTTACTTTAGCAGAAACCCTGAAAAATTACTTTTTGAATAATTAAATTATATCAATTTTCATGTTTATTTGTTCATATTTCAGTCTCTGTTTTAGGGAAAGTTAAGGCTTTTATTCCAGTGATTCTCAGAGGGTGTTTGAAAACTTTTTTGTGTGGTATATAACACCTGTAGATCCCCCTAAATCCCCCTTAATAAGGGGGACTTTAAGAAATTTAGCCCCCTTTTTTAAGGGGGTTGGGGGGATCTAAATAAATTTTGATACTTTTCAAACATCCTCTCAGCCTCTAAATTAACTTATTTTCCGTAGTATAGAGGATGCGGTTTGAAGTTATCTGTAAAATTGTATCTGTCTAAACTAGATAGGAAATTGAAATTATGAAAGTTAATTTACAACTAGCGCTCAATGATGCTGGTATAGATGCAAATCAAACTAGCACTCAACGTCAATTAGTAGTTTCCGTTTCTGCTGGTGGTGAAACAATAGATCGGACTGTACCCTTGAACTTATGCTTAATTCTCGATCATAGCGGTTCAATGCAAGGGAAATCCCTGGAAACTGTGAAAAATGCCGCTTGTTTGTTAGTAGATCGTTTGACTCCTGAAGATCGTCTCAGTGTAGTTGTTTTTGATCACCGTGCCAAGGTTTTAGTCCCCAATCAGTTAATTACAGATCGTCAACAGATTAAAAAGCAAATTAAACAACTCACCGCTGATGGGGGAACTGCCATTGATGAGGGTTTACGGTTGGGAATTGAGGAATTAGCCAAGGGTAAACATGATACCGTTTCCCAAGCATTTTTACTGACTGATGGGGAAAATGAACATGGTGATAACGATCGCTGTTTGAAATTTGCCCAATTAGCCGCCAACTATAATTTGACTCTCAATACATTGGGATTTGGTGACAATTGGAATGATAAGGTTTTAGAAAAAATCGCTGATGCTGGTATGGGTACGTTGTCTTATATTCAACACCCAGATCAGGCTGTATCGGAATTTGGTCGCTTATTTAGTCGAATGCAAACAGTGGGGTTGACTAACGCTCAACTATTATTATCTTTAATGCCTAATGTCCGACTGGCAGAACTCAAACCCATTGCCCAAGTTTCCCCAGATACCATTGAATTACCAGTACAACCCGAAAGCGATGGGCGCTTGGTGGTGAGATTGGGCGATTTAATGAAAGACGGAGAACGGGTAGTTTTAGTTAATATTTATGTAGGACAGTTGCCAGAAGGTAAACAGGCGATCGCTAATGTTCAAGTCCGCTACGATGACCCCGCCCATAACCAAATCGGGCTACACTCCCCCAATCTACCAATTTATGCTCATGTCACCAGGGAATACCAACCAGCACCAAATCCCCAGGTACAACAGTCGGTTTTAGCTTTAGCCAAATATCGCCAAACCCAGTTAGCCGAAACGAAATTACAGCAGGGTGATCGGGCTGGTGCAGCGACGATGTTACAAACTGCGGCGAAAACTGC
Organism: Dolichospermum sp. UHCC 0352; assembly: GCF_009711925.1. Lineage (NCBI taxonomy): Bacteria > Bacillati > Cyanobacteriota > Cyanophyceae > Nostocales > Aphanizomenonaceae > Dolichospermum > Dolichospermum sp. UHCC 0352. The sequence continues at coordinate 3,330 of NZ_VIKY01000319.1, forward strand.
TTTGCAAATGGGTGATACTAGTGCGGCAACGGTATTGCAAGTTTCCGCCACCCGCCTACAAGCTGGGGAAGAGTTATCAGAAAGCGATCGCAAAAAAACCAGAATTGTCTCAAAAACTGTTTTGCAAGATGCTTCCCCCCAATGAAAGTTCAACTAACATCGGCTCTAAATGATACTAACGTTGATGCTGCCCAACAAAGCAATCAACGACAACTCTCAATTTCCATTTCCGCTATGCCTTCTGAACTTGAACAAAGTTTACCCTTGAATCTCTGCTTGATTCTCGATCAAAGTGGTTCTATGTCCGGTGAACCCATGAATATCGTCATTCAAGCAGTTGAGCAATTATTGGATCAATTAAAAGTTGGTGACAGGATTTCCATTATCGGTTTTGCTGGCACGTCTGGAGTCATTATCCCCAACCAAATCGTTCAAGATATTGAAAGCATCAAAACCCAGTTAAGAGCCAAGCTAAAGGCTGCTGGCGGGACTGTCATCGCCGAAGGTTTATCCTTGGGGATTACAGAACTACTCAAAGGCACAAAAGGCGCAGTTTCCCAAGCCTTCTTACTGACAGATGGTCATGGGGATAACGGGTTACAGATTTGGAAATGGCAAATTGGACCAAATGACAATAAACGTTGTTTGCAACTTGCTAAAAAAGCCGCCAAACTCAACCTGACAATTAACACCCTGGGTTTTGGTGATGACTGGAATCCAGATTTATTGGAAAAGATTGCTGATGCTGGGGGTGGGACTCTGGCTTATATCGAGAACCCAGAACAAGCTGTAACTCAATTTGCGCGCCTATTTCGGCGGGTACAGTCGGTGGGATTAACAAATGCCCATTTACTTCTATCTTTAGTCCCTGCTGTGCGTCTGGCGGAACTCAAACCCGTTGCCCAAGTTGCCCCAGATACCATTGAATTACCAGTAGAAACCGATGCTAATGGGACTTTAATGGCGCGGTTAGGGGACTTGATGAAAGATACCGAACGAGTAGTTTTAGCGAATATTTATCTGGGACAATTACCAGAAGGGAAACAAGTCATTGGCCATATCCAAATTCGCTATGATGACCCATCGTTGAATAAGGAGGGTTTACTTTCTCCTTTAGTGCCAATATATGCTAATTTCACCAAGACTTATGAACCTGCTCTCAATTCCCAGGTGCTAAACTCGATTCTGCTTTTGGCTAAATATCGGCAAACTCAATTGGCTGAGGCAAAATTAGAATTAGGCGATCGCCTTGGTGCTGCCACAATGTTACAAACTGCTGCTAATACCGCCTTACAAATTGGCGATACCTGTGCAGCCACCGTGCTACAAGTTTCAGCAACTCGCTTACAAGCCGGTGAAGAGTTATCGGAGAGCGATCGCAAAAAGACAAGAATGGCATCCAAGACAGTTTTGAAAGAATAGCTGTAGGGTAGGTCTTTTGGCCTACCCTATCAAATTTTTAGTAAAAAACCAAGATAGACATCGGCAATATCACATTTAGAGAAATTTGTACACACCTTATAGGAAGATGAATAGGAATAATATAAGGTTTAAAGTAGCTATATATGGTAAACACCTGGTATATATAAAGGCTTGGCTAACCCCCAGGTCTTTTTCGTATTTAAAGTAGTTGGTAAAATTTTATGAATTCCTATTTATGATGTCAATATGTGTTATTGCCATGATATATCACATTTAGAGGAATTTGTACACATTCTATAGGAAGATGCTATGTGGCTAGATTAGCACTAAATTAACTATGTACGTTGTTAAGCACAGCAATTATGGAGGTTTGGTAATATGACCAAACCTTTTTTTTCGCTTCAACCAAAAATTAACATCAATCCAACCTACGAATTAAGGATTTTTTCAATGTGGTAAAGGTATTGTTGTATAGCGTCACAATACTTAGTCATGAAATTATTTTTGACTATTAAAGTAACTGTTATAGGGCTACACTGAAGCCAATAGATTTTTGATAATACATACAAATCATTTGTTACTATGTACTGTAATTAAAAATATCCATCTGGAAACCCACGTCAGATACCAAATACATTAATCAAAATAACAGTCCTATGGGATGCCGACTGAGAGTTGTTTTAACTGATCAAGAAAAGTTAACGCTAGAAGAGTTAAGAAGGTCTAAAGACGCTCCTCAACGAACAAAAGATCGCGCTCAAGTTCTACTGTTGAACGCTAGGGGATTAAAAAACGAGGAAATTGCTCAAGGTTTAAACTGGGCAGTTTCTACAGTCCGTCAAACCTTACACCGTTGGGAAAAGATGAGTTTAGCAGGATTATGGGATGCTCCAGGTCGAGGAGGAAAACCCCGTTATTCAGAACATGATTTAGAGTATCTAGAAAACTGCCTAATTGAAGAACCCCAAACTTACAACTCTAAACAACTAGCCAAAAAACTAGCATCTGAGCGACAAGTTTACTTGAGTGCTGACCGACTTCGCAGAGTCCTTAAAGCCAGAGGCAAAGTCATCAAGTCATCAATACACGCAGAGAGCAGGGGGCAGGGAGCAGGGGAAAATTGACAACTGACCACTGACCACTGTACGGGGGAAGCATTTGGAGAACTATTTTTGGGAATGAGCGATAATTTATCTTCCAAATGCTGACTGTACGGGCGAAGCATTTGG
>NZ_VIKY01000320.1:0-18427 GCF_009711925.1 Dolichospermum sp. UHCC 0352
GTGTTAAGCATACCGCCAGCGTTCATCCTGAGCCAGGATCAAACTCTCCATTTTGGTTCGTCTGTAGCTCTTTCTTAACCGTTTTTACAACCACGGTCAGGTTATTTTCTTTTTCTGACGCAGGGTACTTGTTGTATTCTGGCTTTCAAACTATAATATTTTCAAGGTTCGGTGCGACTTAGGCGCGGCGTTTGTTTCGCTTCGCTTCAGGCACTTATTTAATATATCGAACCTGCTTTGGTTTGTCAACTACTTTTTCAAACTATTTTGGAATTTGTTTTTTCGTTCTGTCTGAAAACTGCTTACTATGCTGGGTTTAGTCCACAATAGGTTAGGAATTGTTGACTCAAGGAAGAGTAGATAGTGAATTTTCAGTCGGTAATAGCGGTATTGCATCAGTTTTGGGGACAGCGTGGCTGCTTGATTGCCCAGCCCTATGATATGGAGAAGGGCGCGGGTACTAAGAATCCCCATACTTTTTTGAGGGCTTTGGGTCCTGAACCTTGGGCTGTGGCTTATGTTGAACCTTGTCGTCGTCCTACTGATGGACGTTATGGCGAAAATCCGAATCGGTTTCAGCATTATTATCAATATCAGGTTTTGATTAAGCCTTCACCGGATGATATTCAGGAAATTTATCTGGATTCTTTACGGGCATTAGGGATTCGTCCTGAAGACCACGATATTCGGTTTGTGGAGGATAATTGGGAAGATGCGACGGTGGGGGCTTGGGGTACTGGCTGGGAAGTTTGGTTAGATGGGATGGAAATTACTCAATTTACCTATTTCCAGCAATGTGGCGGTATTGATTGCCGTCCTGTATCTATTGAGATTACTTATGGGTTGGAGCGATTGGTGATGTATCTCCAGCAGGTAGAGGCTATTACTAAGATTCAGTGGACCGATAACATTACTTATGGTGATGTTCATCTTCAGGGTGAGATTGAACAGTGTACTTATAATTTTGAAGCGTCGAATCCTGAGATGTTGCTGACTTTGTTTGGCTTATATGAGCAGGAAGCTACTCAATTAACAGAGCGAGGATTGGTTTTACCTAGCTTGGACTATGTAATTAAGTGTTCTCATGCTTTTAATTTGCTGGATGCCAGAGGGGTAATTTCGGTGACGGAACGGACTCGTTACATTACCAGGATTCGACATTTGGCTAGAAAGGTGGCTCATTTATATGTTGAGCAAAGGGAAAAGTTGGGTTTTCCGTTGCTGAAAGATACCGTAAGATAAGATTTTTGGCGTTGCCTAATTGAAGTATGAATAAGCTCACGCAAAGGCGCAAAGTCGCAAAGGTAAGAGTTTTAAACATGAAAGCCAAAGAATTCATATTTAAATATGGCTTCGTCACGCAGGCTATCAGCAACGCCAAATTTTTCACCCCTCCAGTGTAGGAGGGTTGCAGATGTTGATGTTAACAATTGTGGTGTGTGTCAGATGATAAATGTAAGTGAAGTTTTAGAACCGATTGCGGGTTGGTTTCGTTCTCTAGGTGTTCCTGAAGCGGTTGTGCATTGGGGACATCCAGCGATGATGGGAATTGTGATTTTTGTGGTAGGGACTTTTGTGGGGGTGACGGGTTGGCGCGGAAAGTTGCTGGAGGGGAAGGATAAGGATGCAGCTATTCAAAGCCGTAATGCTCATCGTCAATTAGCTCCTTGGTTGTTTGTATTTTTGGCAGGTGGCTATACTGGTGGGATTTTATCTTTAGTGATGCAGCAAAAACCACTGTTTGAAAGTCCTCATTTTTGGACGGGTTCACTGGTACTAATACTGTTGTTAATTAATGGTGTAATTTCTCTAAGTGGATTTTTTGGAAATAAAGCTGGTTTGCGTGCAGTTCATGCTTATTTAGGGTCTACAACTCTTTTGATTATGTTTGTTCATGCTGTATTAGGGTTAAATTTAGGCATTTCTTTGTGATGTTATTATTGCCAAAGTCACCAAAGATAAATTATATCTTTCCAAAGCAAGTTAAATATTGATGCTATATTTTCTGGTTTGGGCGCTTTGGCAATTATTTTGATTTATGATGCAGACGAGTGGAATAATTATCTGTCTTAGTTATATTTTGGGTTTGCTATTTACCGCAATTCCCTGGGGCGGTATATGGATTTTGCTATTGGGTGTGGTGGGAGCGGTTTTGTTTCGCCGCATATATGCTAATTTGCGGCAATTTGCTCTCAAAAAAGAAAATGCCGTTGCGAAACAGAAAACAGTAGTTAATAACTGGGCAGGTACTCCCCATCCTAGAATATGGTTAATAGCTGGTGTGGTGGGTTTTTTGGCTACTGTTTATTTACAATTCCGAGTCCCTCAACCGGGAATCAAAGATATTAGTCAATTTGCGGCTGGGGATAATAGTAATCTTGAACAATTGGTAATTGTACGCGGTTTGGTGGATAGTAATCCCCGGATAACTCGTAGTCAACGGGGACAATTTTGGTTAGCAGTGACTCAGTTGGATGAAGTTAAGAGTGTTACAGGATCTCTAGGGAGTAGCAAGGGGGTGACGGGTAGGTTATATGTGACTGTACCGATACTCCAATCTACTGGGTTATATCCTGGACAACAAATTGCGGTGACTGGATTTTTGTATAAACCGACTGCGGCTTCCAATCCTGGTGGGTTTGATTTTCAGAAATATCTGCGGCAGGAGGGGACCTTTGCGGGTTTAATTGGTAGACAGATTAATATTCTTGATGATGAACGTCCTTGGGGATGGTGGCAAGTTCGTGAGAAAATTGGGCGATCGCAAGCTCGTTTATTAGGTGTTCCTGAAGGTCCCCTTGTCAGTGCAATGGTTTTAGGTAGTAAAGCCGTTGATTTACCTTATGATATCCGGGATTTATTTGTCAGGACTGGTTTAGCTCCTGCTTTGGCTGCATCTGGGTTTCAAACTTCTCTAATTTTAGGTGTAGTTTTACAGCTAACAAGACGTACAAATAAAGCGACGCAGATTACCCTGGGTGGCTTGAGTTTAATTGTGTTTTTGTTTTTAGTAGGTTTTGAACCTGCGGTGTTAAGAGCGGAAATTATGGGTTTTGCGGCTTTGCTGGGTTTGGCTTTGGAAAGAAATGTTAAGCAGTTGGGGTCTTTGTTAATAGCGGCTACTTTATTATTGTTGTTTAATCCTTTGTGGATTTGGAATTTAGGTTTTCAATTGAGTTTTTTAGCGACTTTGGGATTGGTTGTCACTGCATCATCTATTACTCAACGTTTAGATTGGCTACCTCCTGCGATCGCTTCTTTAATTTCTGTACCTTTAGCAGCTACAATTTGGACTTTACCTCGATTGCTGGATTTTGCTTGTGTGATTATAGTTTATAGTGTGCCTCTCAATATTTTGACGACACCATTTATTTCTGTGATTAGTATTGGGGGAATGATTAGCGGTTTGGTAAGTTTAATTTCACCAGAGTTAGGTGGCACTTTAGCCAGTTTTTTATATTATCCCACCCATTGGTTAATTCAAATGGTGGAATTTTTCGATCATTTACCAGGAAGCCAGATACCAGTTGGTAGTATATCAATTTGGCAAATGTTGACTATCTATCTTTTAATTATTTTAGTTTGGTTAGTTAAATGGTGGCAAAAACGTTGGTGGTTTGCAGGTTTAATTGCAGTTGGTTTGATACTTGTTCCTAGTTGGCATTCTGCTAATAATTTGGTGAGAATTACTTTGTTAGATACTAAAAATGAACCTGTTTTAGTAATTCAAGATCGGGGGAATATTACGGTCATTAATGGGGGGAATGAAGGGACTGGTAGATTTACTATTTTACCATTTTTAAGGCAGCAAGGAATAAATCAGATTAATTGGGCGATCGCTAGTAAGTTTCCTGGTTATACCAATGATGCTTGGTTGGAAATTATGCAAAGTTTACCAATTAAGAATTTATACGAATATACTCCTAAGTTAGCAGACAATATTACAACTCAATTACTACAAAAGGAACTGCAAAAACAGCAAGGAATCTATCAAAATTTAGCAGTTGGTCAATCTATAAATAATCCGACAATTACAGCACAATTAATTAATGATGAAGTACCGATTTTAAAGTTACAGATTTTTAATCAGAATTGGTTATTGGTAGGAAATATTAAGTCTCAACAAATTGCAGAATTGATTAAGAGTGGGGATTTATCTTCTCCCCAGGTGTTGTGGTGTCCATCAGAATCTTTGCAGGATTTAGTTTTAGCACTCAAACCACAAATAGCGATTGCTCCTGCTAATAATCTAGATAGTAAAGTATTATCTTCTTTGAGTAAAGGAGAAACAAAACTTTTCTCGACTGGCAAAGATGGTGCAATTCAATGGACACCCAATGGGAATTTTCAAACTTTCATTCAGACGACAGAAAATAAATCTTCTGTTTTGTAATAAATCTTGATTTTGTTTCGCGCAAAGACGCTAAGGAGCAAAGACGCAAAGGAAGAAAGAGCAAAGAATAGAATATAATCTATTATCAAAAGTTGAAAGTCAAACACAAAGAGACTTTCAACTTTTCTGCTTAAGCATCTTGGGGATTAAGACGACTCATTTGCCATGTGGTGTATGTACCTATGGGACTCCAAAGTAAATAGGGCAATAATAGTAATGCTGCCCAGAAGGATACTGATAAGACTGCAAGTGTGATTAACAGACAAATGAGTAATCCTGTACCACCGAGGATTGTACCAGCGATGAGACTGCGAAAACGTAACATTACAGGGCTGTAAGCTATAGTAAATATCTCTAGTAGTAGGTACAAACCCATCATTAAACGGGTTATATCAGTATTTGGGCTGTGTTCCCAAATGATGTAAGCTGACCAAGCACCACAGATAAAAATTATAGTCCAAATCAGGGGAATTGCTGATTCAAAGGTTAACCATTTAGGTCTTTGTAATTGTCTAAACCATTGACTCTGATTTGGTGTAATCCAGTTACCGATAAAGCCTACTAAGAATGCGATACTGCCAATTATCATCCAAGATTTAATCATTATTTCCTTAGTGTTGACCTCGGTGAAAGTCTGACGCAATGATATTACACTAATAAAGTATTTTAAACATAGATCCAAACCTACTACAGTGATCTGCGTTGAATCTATGGGGCAGTTTTCTGGTATATATCATTATAAATAAGGAGAAAACACGATTATGACTCATTATGGCTTAATATGTCCTGCGGCATCTGGACACCTCAACCCTATGACTACTTTAGGGTATGAATTAAAAAAACAGGGTCATCGCGTTACTTTATTTGGTATTCTTGATGCTGAACCAAAGGCCATAGCAGCAGGGTTAGAATTTCAGTCAATTGGTGAGTCTGATTTTCCTAAAGGGTTCATGAAAGAACTATTTACCGAATTAGGAAAAATGAGCGGATTTGCTGCATTGCGATATACGATAAAATATATACAACAAGGGGCAGTTGTCACCCTGCGCGAAGTTCCAACCTTAATTAAACAAGCAGGTATAGATGCACTTATAGTAGATCAAGTTGCTCCTGAGGGAGGGAGTATTGCTGAGTCTCTCAACATTCCCTTTGTTAGCTGTGCTTCTGCCTTAATGATTAATCGAGATGTAAGTGTTCCACCTTTTAGTACATCTTGGAGTTATAATTCTTCCCATTGGGCAAAAGTACGCAACTGGGCAGGTTATAAGCTATTAAACCGTGCGGGGAAACCTATTCGAGATGTTATTAATGAGTATCGGTCTGAATGGAATTTACAGCCGATCTTAAATCCCAATGATTATTATTCAAAACTCGCTCAACTTTGTCAACAACCCAGTGAGTTTGAATTTCCCAGGCAGAATTTACCTAATTGCTTTCATTTCACTGGTCCTTACAATAATATTTCCAGTAGAGAACCAACTCCTTTTCCATTTGAAAAGCTGACTGGACAACCCCTCATTTACGCCTCAATGGGAACTATCCAAAATCGCTTATTGGAAATTTTCCACTATATTGCGGAAGCTTGTAACGGGTTAGATGCCCAATTAATAATTTCTTTAGGTGGTTCTGCAAGTCCTGAAGCTTTACAAGGACTACCTGGAAATCCTTTGGTTGTGAGTTATGCACCACAATTAGAATTGTTACAAAAAACAACTCTGACTATTACTCATGCTGGCATGAATACAACTTTGGAATCTTTAAATAATGGTGTACCAATGGTAGCTATTCCCATTGCAAATGACCAACCAGGAGTAGCTTCGCGGATAGTTTGGTCAGGATCTGGGGAAGCTATTCCTGTGAAAAAAGTTAATGTTAATAATTTGCGGACTGCTATTAAAAAGGTGTTGACGGAGGATAGTTATCAAAGGAATGCTTTGCGGTTACAAGCAGCAATTAAGAAAGCTGGGGGAACAAAGCGAGCGATTGATATTGTGGAACAGGCTGTATCTACTGGTAAACCTGTTTTAAATCAAAGAGTTTAATTATTATTGAGTATCCTACATTATTGAGCAAAAAAATTATGGGTGCGTTAGCGTAGCTAACACACCTCTTAAAAACCTCAACTAACGCGCTTTTTCCAAAATAGGCTGATTTTTCTCTCTTTTCCCCTTCACAATCATTTTCACACCCCCACCTGGACCCAATAAAGCCCCCTTCCGTGCCGGTTGTACTGGTTGAGTATCAGCCAATTCCATATTCCAATTAGACAACACATTTGCTAATACCAATTTCATTTCAAATAAAGCAAAAGCCATGCCAATACAGCGACGATTTCCACCACCAAAAGGTACAAACTCAGTAGGAGAAAATTGCCGTTCTAAAAAACGCTCTGGTTTAAACTGTTTAGAATCAGGATATAAATCTTCTCGATGATGAGTGAGATAAATACAAGGAATAACAATAGTTCCTGCTTCTAAATTATAACCCATCAACTCAAAGGGTGATTTTACCAATCTATTTAAAGCCAACATGGCCACCGGATACATTCGCAATGTTTCTGAACAAACAGCATTTAAATAGGGTAATTTAAAAATCTCATTCGCATCTGGATTTTCACCTAAATTATCCAATTCTTGCAATAATTTTGCTCTTACCTGTGGGACATGATTAATCCAATAAAGCGCCCATGTTAAAGAAGTTGCAGTAGTTTCATGACCAGCTATCAATAAAGTAATCAATTCATCTCGTAATTCAACATCACTCATAGGTTGACCATTTTCATCTCTAGCAGCCATCATCAAAGATAATATATCACTGCGAGATGAATCGGGTTTTTCTTGACGTTCCTTAATTTCCGCATAGATAACTTCGTCAATTTCAGCTTTTAACTGTAAGAATTTGTGCCAAGGACTCCACGCACCTAAATCCTTTTGCAAGAATGGAAAAACTAACATCATGGCTCGCAAAAAAGGTTGTTTAGGATTGAGAATCTTTAATAATAATGTCTTCAATTGCTCATAATGTGAGCCATCCTGTAAACCAAATACAGCTTTTAAAATCACTTCAAAAGAGATTTCTTGCATAGAATAAAGGATATTAAATGTTTGTCCAATTTGCCATTTATTAGTAACTTGCTGAGTAATTTCGCTAATTAAATCACCATAAGCCAACATTCTTTCTCCATGTAAAGGAGGAGTTAATAATTTACGTTGACGTTGATGAGGTTTCCCTTCTAATGCTAATAAAGATTGTCTTCCCAATAAAGGGGATTGAACTCCTGCTGGTTCACCGGAATCTAACTGTTTGGTATCTGTGGTGAAAATCTGTTGAATTGCTTGAGGATTGCTAATAAATATCTGCGGAGTGAAAACTGGACCAACTCTCAAAGTAAAAATATCACCATAGTTTTTAGCACATTCTTCCATATATCCCAAAGGATCTTTTAACCATTGATATGTCTGTATCCAAGGGTGGGTTTTTGGTCCATCAGGTAGTTTTAAATTAGACATTTTGATGAATTTCCTATGATTACAAATTAAATGAATATCGGGTAGGTAATGAAAAAAAAATCTCATTGAATGAGATCACAATTCTAATTTAGAAATTGTCCTAATTGTTAATTCTTGGACATTATTCAATACTATCTTTGCCCCAGCTTGTATTAGCTTCTGTGTATAAACTTCACATCCTTCTACTGTTTCCTGAACATGGGGAGGTAAAACTCCTACACCTAACCAAGTCCGAGAATTATCTACAGCTTTTGCTTTTTCCACAGTGTGCATATCTGCTACCGTATCACCTACATATACAACTGTTGGTTTTTGATTACTACCATTTTCTAATATATTAATAGTAGCAAAAAGTCCAGTCGGATCTGGTTTACCAGGTGCGTCTTCCATAGCAATTAAAACAGGAGATTGTAAACCCAAACGTTTTTCTAAAATGTAGTTAGCACTCAAACGAGTAGCACCACTAAAAAAACCCCAAGCAATACCAGATTTTGTTAATTCTTGAAAATAACTCGGCTGGGCTAATAAAGGTTCATGACAAATATAGCCATTCCAATTTTTGGTATCTGTACCGCGATAACGGCTTTGAAAATAAGTAACTATGTTGGCATAATCTAATTGTATTTCTTGTCGCTGCTGTCCTTGACTGATAAAATGACGGTAAATTAATTCCTGGGAGGCTTCCCAATCGTTATTCCAAATTCCTTCAGATTTGAGGTGATCAATGTCTACAGGTGTGGGACGATAGGCTTGGGTAGTGAAATACTCTACTGTATCGGAGATAGCGCGACGATATGAACCGCTCACGTCACGGATAACCCCGTCTATATCAAATATAACTATTGCTTTTGTGTTTTCGGTCATGGAAGAAATTGGCAAAGGATAATTATAAAATTCTATAGTAATCCTATTTGATTTTTTCAGCAGCGTCATGCCTCAAAATAAAAGAGATCCCCAGATAAAAAGTGACAATGCTGATATAATAGACCTACAATTTTGATTAAATCAGTGGCAAACAACATAAAAATGGTAACTATCGTTGTCCTGATTAATATCCTTATTTCCCTCATGCTCCTTTATCTAGCTCAACAATTACGAAAAGCAAAAGATACTTTAGCATTTATAACAGATACATTTAATCAATATGAACGTGCTAGTTATGCAGCCCTACATACAGTACCAGATAATATTTATATCGGTAAAGAAAAAATTCGCAATCTCCGATTAGAGAACCAAATACTTAAACAGCAAATTCAACAAATGCGCCAAATTCTTAGTTTGATTCTCTTAGTTAGGCAAATTTCCCAAGGATCATTTTCCTTTCCATCTCTAAAATTGAAAAATCCGAGTAAACTGGGATAGAATCTCCAGAGTTATCAATTATGCTTAAACGTTCTAAGTTCGAGACAACTCAGTCTCAAATCATGCACCGTGCAGAAGAATTAATTAGTGCTGCATCAAATCGCTATCGCATTACGGTACAAGTTGCAAATCGTGCTAAACGGCGACGTTATGAAGATTTTGAAAATAACGAAGATTCCATAATGAAGCCTGTTCTCAGAGCAATTATCGAAATGTCTGATGAATTAAATCAGCCAGAAATTATTGGGGAACTATAAAAGGTAAACTAATCACCGTCATACCTGTAAAGGGTTTGGCGGTATTTTGGATAATGAAGAAAATACTAATTTATTTTGAGTCTTCATGATTAAAATATTTTACTTTACTAGATATGGCGGATAAAAATTTAGAAGCTTTAATCGTCAAAATTGTCAAAAAGGTAATTAGAAAAGAGATCAAAAATCAAAATCAGGATAATTTGCCAATTGTCTTGGCTGATTCTAATTCTCCATTAGATAATTGGCAAAATGCAAATGCTACAGAAGAATTGATTGATGATTTAGAGATTAGTCCTTATACCAGATTACCTGATAAAGAAGATATAGAGCTTGAGCGTAAATTACGAGAACTCAAGTTTAAACAAGAATTGAGAAAAGATTGGATTTCCTTTTTAGTGAAAGATGTAATTGTTTATTCTGCAACTACGATTTTCATTTTTACACTTGCTGGCTTTTATCTATTTCGTATTCCTAGCCATTAGACATCTATGAAATATCAATGTGTATTTTTTGAAATTCTTATAGAGACGTTATTTGGAACATCTCTATTTTAAATTATTTACCGCCTATTATTGATTATTCACTGATTTTAATGGTACTACCGCAGCAGGTAAATGTTTATCCATCCAATTAACTAAATCAGTGATTACCTCAACATAATTAATATCGTAGTGTAAATCATGATAGCCTCCAGGGTACTCAATTCTTAACTTGTCTGGATAGGTAACATTTTGATAAAAAGTTGCACTTCCTGCTGGTAAAGCGATTCTATCAGCACCACCATGTAAAATTAATAGAGGTATTTGCCATTTTTCAGCGTGAGTATGAATCCAATCTACTGTAGTAAAAAACTCTGTAGATAACCTAGCAGTAGCGAGAGTATGGCGTAATTTATCTTGAGTATAGGAATTTAAAATTTTCTGATCTCGTGAACCTGCGCTAAAATCCAAACCAATATTCAAGGAAAAACGCGGCCACACCTGGGAGAGTAACTTACCTAAAACTACACGACTCAGCGGTACTCCTACTTGACCAATACTGGGTGCAAAAGCAATCACACCTGACAACTCAGATTTATTTTGTACATAATGAAGAGTATAATCTAATGCAATCACTCCCCCCATACTATGTCCCAATAGAAAAATTGGGCATCCTGGTTGTTGTTGTTGAATCAAATTGAGGAAACTTTGCAAGTCATTACGAAATTCTGCCCAGGTATTAATATAACCTCTTTGACCAGATGAACGTCCGTGACCACGTAAATCAAAACCATAGATAGCATATTCTTTCGGTAACAAATGCTCAACTATGGTCTTGTAAAGTCCGCTGTGTCCTCCGAGTCCATGGACAATGGCTAAGATTCCTTTAACTTCACCTCCAGGATGCCAGCTTTGGTAATACAAATCAAGTCCACCCACACCTGGAAATTTGCCTTCTTGACGAGATGCAATTGTGTCGCTGTGATCAATCATAAAGTTAATTTTTACTTCCTTCGCCAGTAAGCTACTAGCTCATTAACGTATATTGTAGATAAAATTGCTTCTAACTGTAGGAAGAAATACAGATAATTTCTCTAAAAACTATTATGTATAGAATAGATCCCCGACTTCTTGAAGAAGTCGGGGATCTGGATAAAGTAGTGACTTACATGACAATATTTGATATTGAAATAGATTAATATTAAACATTTAGTAATTAGTTATTGCTCATATTAATTCTTAATGCAGCTTCACAAAATTACCAGATTAAGCCTTTTTTCCTTGAGAAATTAGTTTTATCAGGCTTACATGAAATTGGGATCACTCAATAAAAAAAACAACTAACAAAACTGACAAATTATGAAATTTTCCCTAGCTGCAAATGCTGTGCAAGCGCGTCAAACGAAAGAGAGATTTGCTAAACCAGAAGAACAATTATCCTATGAATTGGGTAAAGCTGTACAGGAATTACCACCGCTTTACACAAGATTATTAGCGGGAACAATGAGTTTTGTGATATTTGGAACAATTTCCTGGGCGCATTTTTCAGAAATTGATGAAGTAGCGACAGCAACAGGAGAATTAATTGCTTCTACTCAAGTTAGACCAGTGACAGCTTTGGGTAATGGTTCTATTTTAGCAGTGAAAGTGAAAGAAGGCGATCGCGTGACTAAAGATCAAATTCTCATTCAACGTGACCCCAATTTTCAACAAACTGATGTTAACCGTCTAGCTAAATCTAGTAAATTAATTGAAGATGATTTACAAAGATTACAAGCTGAACGTTCTGGAGGAAAAACTGCGGGAACAATTTTGCAAGATGAACTTTTAAACTCCCGGTTATTAGACTATAAAGCCAAACAAGCAGCAGCAGCAGCAGAAGCCAAACGTCAACAATCAATACTTAATCAAGCCAAAGTTCGGTTGAGTCGCTTACAAGAAAATTTGGCAAATGCTAAAGTCAGTTTTACCAATGTTCAAAAAAACTTAGAGAATGTCAAAAGTCTCCGTTCTATGTTAGATAATAATTTATCTATTGCTCAACAACGAGAAGAAAATCTTCGTACCTTGGTTGAACCAGGGGCTTTAACGAGAGTTGATTATCTGGATGCTAAAGAAAGATTAAATCGTGCCAATGCAGATATTATCAGAAATTCCGATGAAATTACTAAAAATCAAAATAATTTAACAGAAGCGAAAGATAAAATTGCTTCTTTAGAAAAAGACGCGGCTGCTCAATTTCAAGAAATTAATCAAGCAGAACAGGCTTATCAAACAGCGCGTAATCAAAATATCCGGTTAACCTCAGAACGTCAAAGCGAAATTCTCACCCAAATCAACAAACGCAAAGAAGAATTAACTACTGTTGCTGGTCAATTAGAACAAGCTAGACAACAAAAAGACGGAGAAACTATCAAAGCCCCTGTTGCCGGCACAATTTACAAAATTAAAGCTACCAAAGGTCCAGTCCAATCTGGAGAAGAACTACTATCAATTTTACCAGAAGGAGAAGAAATGCTCCTAGAAGTAAAAGTTCTTAACCGTGATATTGGTTTTATTAACCAGGGAATGAAAGCAAAAGTCAAAATCGCCACTTTTCCCTTTCAAGAATTTGGTGTAGTTGAAGGTGAAGTATTACAAATCAGTCCCAATGCCGTAATTGATAAAGACTTAGGTTTGGTTTTTCCGACAAGGATTAAGTTAAGTAAACATTCTTTGAATGTGCGCGGACAAGAGGTAGAATTTAATCCAGGTATGGCTGCTAATGCCGAAATTGTCACCCGGCAAAAATCAGTTTTGACATTCATTATTGAACCAATTACTCGACGGTTTAGCGAGGCATTTTCTGTGAGATAATTGACTGAAAACAGTAATTAATTTTGAATTTTGTAGGGTGGGCTTCTAGTCTGCCCTATTCAACAAATGTTAAAATCTCTAAATTCTTAATTTAAGGTATTTTTTATCTCCCATACTAGCCATTCTTTCTCTTGTTGTGTCAAAAATGCACCAAATCGAAAATGTCTCTTTTTTTCAAAAGTTTGAATATTTTCTCCATTTTTATCTGAAGAATAGGATCTGACAATATAAAGAATTAGAAGATTAGAAAATTTATAACCCATCATACCATTGAATCCCACACTAATAATATCTGACTTGGGAATTTTTATTTCCGGAATACACCAACCAAGTAACCATATTTCTATGCTGATATAGTCCTGATCAATTTGTAGCAGTGTAGTTGATACAGAATTCATAAAAGAAGTAATGAAAAGAGATAAAGGTTTGGAGAAGATTAGTTTATATAATAATTTTATGACAGGGATGATTAATCCAGGTATCACAAATAATGGGACTAATAATAATGATAGTAATATTAATAATCCCCACCCACCGAGATAATCAACAACTATAATCCAATAAATTAGCACAAAAACACTATAAAAAATTATAGAAAAAAATAAAAATAGAAAACTGTAATTGTTGTAAAAACACCCTGGAGGAATAGTTATAATTAAACTATTCTCCGTTTTACTCAAAACTACATTACTTTTCTTTGGTTGCCGAGGTATGAGTGCTATTTGACCTAATAATGTTGCTAAGGCTGCCGCCGCTGAAGAAAAACGGTCAGCACTGACTGGTTCTAACATTTGTTCTAACCAGTTGGCAAAATCTTTAGAAATATCAACGTAGGGACGAAAATCAATTTTGAGTTGACGCTGTGGTAAATCAGTGGGTGATTTTCCCGTTAACAAAAATAGCAATGTTGTTGCTAAACCATATAAATCAGTAGACGGAAAAGCTTGTCCACGGAACTGTTCAGGAGCCATATAACCGAAAGTTCCTACTACTGTACTGCCGCCAGTCACAGTATTATGATATGTGTCCGCTACTGCTCCGAAATCTACTAAGAATAACTTCTTTTTATCATGGCTTAAAATAATATTTTGTGGCTTAATATCACGATGAATAACTGGCGGTGTTAGAGAATGTAAATAAATCAAAATTTCTAACATTTGAATAGCTATTTGTTTGATTTTTCCTTCATCAGGAAGCCAACCATTTTCTACTAACGTTGCCAGAGAATTTCCAGGTGCTAATTGTTGAACAATATAAAAGGAACGGTCAGAGTTAGTATCTATTTGAAAATAATCCAAGTAGTGAGGAATTGCTGAATGGTTAAGTTGAGATAGAATTTTTGCTTCTCTTTCAAATAACTCTATCTTTTTCCAGTCACTCATGCGGCGTAATGATAAAACTTTCAGAGCTACTTCTTCGCTGTTTTCTAAGTCAATAGCTGCATAGGTAATCCCAACTCCACCCTGTCCCAATATACGTAGAATGCGATATCGTTGATTGATAATTTCTCCAGCTTGGTGCAATACTTCCATATTTTTGTTTGTGGTATTTCGTTAGATTGATCATTACTTTACAGTTTTGTTCCTCGCACGTTCTATCGCACGTTCTCCTCTTTCTTGCTCTGGAGTGTTACCATTGTGGTTTTTGGCATTGACATCAGCACCCCTAGCGACCAGCAGTTCTACTATGTCTAGTCGGTCTACCAAGTGTAATGGAGTGTTACCATCGTTATTCGTGGAATGGATATCAGCACCCTTAGCAATCAGAAGTTCTACTGTGTCCCTATTATCTTTTTGTGCTGCCAAATGCAGAGGAGTGTTACCATCGTTATTCGTGGAATGGATATCAGCACCTTGCTCAAGCTGCTGTTTTACTATCTCCTTGTTACCTTGTTTTGCTGCTATGTGAAGTATATTCCCGCCAGCAATATCCGTAAATCTAATGCTGCTTAAAATATCCCACTTATATAAATTTAACAGCGTAACAGCAGTAACAGCAGTAATACCAACTCCAATTATTTTTTTCCACTGAAGAGAAATAGAGTCATTCGATTTTACAGTCAGCTTACCCTTACCCTGCAATACTTCCAAAGCATTCTGTGCCGAAGAAAAACGATCTTCTGTATCTGGCTCTAACATTTTCTCTAGCCAGTCGGCAAATTCTTCACTAATCTGCACATGGGGACGGAAATTAATTTTTAATCCATCACTCTCCAAATCTGCGGGGGAGCGGTGTGTTAAAAGAAATAATAAAGTTGCTCCTAAAGCATACAAATCAGTGGCAGGTACAGCTTGTGATCGAAACTGTTCGGGAGCCATATAACCATAAGTTCCTACTACTGTACTTCCACGCATAAAAGTGGTGTAATAGGTATGTTGTACAGCCCCAAAATCCACCAAAAACACCTGCCCATTGTCACCACGAATAATATTATGTGGCTTGATATCTCGATGAACTACAGGAGGCTTGAGGGAGTGCAAATACACTAAAATTTCTAATATTTGGATAGCAATGCGCCGCACCTCATCTTCACTGGTGCGCCACCCACTCTCTACCAACCCCGCCAGTGTCTTACCTTCTGCCAGTTGCTGGGCAATGTAAAAATAACGGTCTTCGGGGGTTTCTACTTGAAAATATCCTAAATATTGAGGAATACCTGGATGATTGAGTTGGGAGAGAATTTTTGCTTCTCGCTCAAACAATTCCATCATTTTCCAGTCAGTCATGCGGTGGAGCGATAAGGCTTTGAGAGCCACTTGTTTAGTGCTTTCTAACTCTTCAGCAAGGTATGTCGTCCCACTTCCACCTTGTCCCAAGGTATCTAGAATGCGATACTGATGGGCAATGATGTCTTCTTTTTGGTGCAGCAGTTCCATTCAGCTTCAATTTTGGGTTGAGGGTATTGATAAGTATATACAATAATACATTTGTGGATTCCGGTTTTCTTACTCGCCCTTGTTTAGCAGTTATGGATAAACAAAAATTAAAAAAACTACTTATTGGTGATTTAACCTGGAAGCGAATGTTAAAATCTCTAATTTTTATTTACGCATTTTTTGCTGTCTATGTTTATTTTCGTGCTGACAGCATGATTTTTGTGCCTCAACCATCTAGTTATCAAGATAATCAAGATATTCTCAAAATAAAAACTGGAGATAATAAAAATATTTCGGCAATTTATTTACGAAATCCTCAAGCTAAATACACTATTCTTTATGCTCATGGTAATGCTGAAGATTTGGGATATATTAAATCACGGTTAGAAAAAATCCGAGATTTGGGTTTTAGTGTCTTTGCTTATGATTATCGGGGTTATGGAACAAGTGAAGGAACTCCTACAGAAAAAGCTGCTTATCAAGACATTAATACTGCTTACAATTATTTAACTCAAACTTTAAAAGTTCCTCCCCAAAAAATTATAGTATTTGGGCGTTCCGTTGGTGGTGGTTCAGCCGTAGATTTAGCATCAAAAAAACCTGTAGGTGGGTTAATAGTTGAAAGTAGCTTTACTTCGATTTTTCGGGTAGTTGTTCCTGTGCCACTTTTACCTTTTGATAAGTTTACGAATCTGGCAAAAATCAAAAAAGTAAAATGTCCAGTTTTGATCATTCATGGTAAAACTGACGAAATTATTCCTTTTAGTCATGGAGAAAAATTATTTACTGCTGTATCATCTCCCAAACTTTCTTTTTGGGTAGAAAAAGCCAGCCATAATGATTTATCTTTTGTTGCGGGAGAAAAGTATTGGGAAATATTAAAAAAGTTTGCTGATTTAGTTGAGAAAAATCCTACCAAGTAGGTTGGGTTAAGCGACAGCGCAACCCAACAAAAGAATTGATAATGACAATGTTGGGTAACATCCGTCAACCCAACCTACTCAATTAGGAAATCCAAATACCGTGGAATCCATAGGGTACACGTTGAGGAATCATTACCCGCGCTATAGGTTCGCTGGTGATATCTTGCGCGTTGATAACTACGAGTTCTGATGTTTGGGAATTTTCATCATAAATAAATGTTACCAGCCATCCTTTGTCTTCTACTGTAGAATTAGGATCTGGTGCAAATACTGCTTCTCCCCCATAACGATTTTTGCCAAATTCATGGGTTTGGGATTTACCATTTTCAAAATCGTATTTGATTAGACCATCAAATAAGGGATTTGGATTATTTGCCATTTTTCCCACATAGCCATATTGGGTTTTTCTCCCTAAAAAGTTTTCGTTGACACGGGGAAATTCTCCAGGTACATCATCTATTCTTTCTTCTGTGACTGCACCTGTGCTAAGGTTAAAACGCCAACGGTGTAAAAAAGGAATGTCTCCTTTTTTGTCACGGTGTGTATCCTGGGAAATCAGGACATTAGTGGAATTCATGCGACAAGCGATAAGAATCACTTCGTCTCCCGCTTCATAAGCGTTGAGGGTGTGGAAGACATAGCAAGGAGGACATTCAAACCAGCGAATATTGCTGTTGTCACCATGACGAGGCATTATACCAAACCGACTGGGGCGATCGCTCTCAAACATCATCATCGGTTCTCCCCGCATCATTCGTTCCGCACTAAATGTCAGGGGTAAATCCATGAAAATGGTATAATTTTCCGTAATGGCGAAATCGTGCATCATTACCGCTGTGGGTATTTCTATGGGTACTGTTCGTAATAACTCACCTTGGGCGGAAACTACGCCATATTGTAGATAAGGTGGTCTAAAACCGTAACCAAAAAACATCATTTCCCCCGTAACTGGATCTACCTTGGGATGGGCGGTAAAGGCGGAAATTAGTTTACCATTATAGGTATGTTCCCCAATAGTCGCTAAGTCAGCAGTGTTGATGTGATGAGGCGCACCTCCTTCCCATAATGCTAAAAGCTGTTGATTGTGCCATACGAGGGCTGTATTAGCGGTATTTTTCCCCGGTCCGTGGGGGTTGTCCATTTGCGGTGGTTCTAAAAGTCCACTCCACACAGCTTTACCAGCTTCATGTTCAATATTCCAGCCCCTAGTTCTCACATAGCGATTGTGATAAGTGGCTTTACCGTCGTTGATTTGTACACCATGTAACATTCCATCGCCATCAAACCAGTGATATTGACCAATGGGACTCCATTGTGGGTTCGGTCCATTGCGGACAAACATCCCTGATAATTCTGGAGGGATTTCTCCGATAACTTCCAAGTTGTCAGTGCTGACTTCTGTGTTTATGGGGGCAAAATTGCCTGCTAAATAAGGATTTACTGCGGTTGAGGCTATGGTCATAGTCAGTGAGCTAGATAAAGATACTGTACTTAATATAATTATGGTTTGCGATTTGTGCTAGCAATACCTTGTCAAAATTAGAAAAAGCCTTGATTTGTAGGTTGGGTTGAAGCATGAAACCCAACAAATGCTTTGGGTTGCGCTGTCGCTTAACCCAACCTACAAGAAATGGACAAGGTATTGTGCTAGGGAAGACAATTTTTATCATTTCCATAAATATGCGATAATTAATGTAAGTAGGTTAGCATTGAAAATCGTCGTTATGGCACTAGGCAAGAGGCAAGAGGCAAGAGTGAAGAGGGTTTGGGCG
>NZ_VIKY01000321.1:0-11662 GCF_009711925.1 Dolichospermum sp. UHCC 0352
TGAATCAGGATGTCCAGGATTATAGGATTTACAGGATGTTGTAAAAAAATAGTCGGTTTCAACCGACTTTAGCTTTTAGACAGGGAATTTATTCCCTGTCTATAATGATGATAAAATGACCAATGTTGGGGATGATTAATCTTGATTTGAATTTAACCAAGTTCCCAAATCATTGATATTTGAAAAGTCTAATAAAGCATCTGCTAAATTATCCAACTTTTCAATATTCAAAGTTTTGATTCTATCAACCAATGATGAATCTAATTCTCCAAACCGGCGATTAAGTTGACGGATAATTGTCCGTTGTTCACCTAATTCTCTACCTCGTTGTTCACCTTCTTTTCTACCCTTTTCTTCGCCTTTTTGCAAAATATCTTGATAAATTACTGATTCTCGCATAATATCCTCGTCTTATAGAGAAAGTCCGTTTTAACGGACTCTCATAAAATTACAGTTGTTAGTGTTGATTAATTTTGACCTTCATGTTGATTGTCATTTAACCAAATTACCAAATCATTGATATTAGAAAAGTCTAATAAAGCATCTGCTAAATTATCCAACTTTTCAATATTCAAAGTTTTGATTCTATCAACCAATGATGAATCTAATTCTCCAAACCGGCGATTAAGTTGACGGATAATTGTCCGTTGTTCACCTAATTCTCTACCTCGTTGTTCACCTTCTTTTCTACCCTTTTCTTCGCCTTTTTGCAAAATATCTTGATAAATTACTGATTCTCGCATAATATCCTCCCTAAGTAATTGACTAATCAGTTGTTTCTCAAACCGTAAACCTGCTAAAATCTCAGTACAGGCTACAATATCCCGCTTGATTTCTATTTCCTCAATTTTAGCAACACTTTCAGCAACCTGCGATAATAAACTTTGAGGTGCATTTGTGCGGGTTAATGGTGCTAATGGTAAAAGTGCGGGATTATTAAGAAATAAAACAGGGTCTTGTTCCCACATTCTAATTACTTGATAATGGTGGGTAGTATTTACATCTTGGTAAACATTGATAAAAGCATTTTTATCTTCTGTTTCCTGGAGGAAAATCACGACTTGGATAATGGTACATTCGGGATATAGTCTTTTTAACCGAATATAATAATCTAGGACGCGGAAAGGAATGGGTTTTCGAGAAGTTGATAGTGTCTGAAATTCGATGTGTAAAATTTGGTTTTCACTTTTCAGAAACGTGACAAAATCAGCACGAATTGGTTCAATACTCAATTCGGTTTTTAAAACTTTGACGCTTTGTGGTTCTTCTGGTAGTAACCACCGGGCAAAATCAAGAGGGTATTTTTCAGCTAATAGCTTACAAACGTTGTCAAAACTCACAGCTTGAACAGAATTTATATAGTATTTTTAATTATAACTTAAATTGGTAATTGTCTGATAGCGAAGCGTGGCATTAGCCATATCAGGATTTCCAGGATTATAGGATTTTCAGGATGTGATTTTGGTATTTTCTGTGTGGTGTTTGGGAGTTGTTATTTGTCTGAATCAGGATTTACAGGATTATAGGATTTTCAGGATTATAGGATGTACGGGATGTAAGTGTTTTATTGTCTATGAGACATACAGATTTGAGGATGACATATAATGAATAAATGATTTGATGATTTATCTGCTATTATTAGTTGACTATGATGGTAACTCTATTTTATAATCTTAAATATTCACAGACAATTTACCAATAACACCCTGTAAATCCTTAAATCCTTAAATCCTGGTTATCCTGATTCAGACAATATAAAATTATTATTACCCAATTCCCAATTCCCAATTCCCAATTCCCAATTCCCAATTCCCAATTCCCAATTCCCAAACCATGAAAACCATACCTATTCAATTACCAGAAACCGCATTTTCTGCACTGCGAAAAAATCCCGAAGAATTTGTGCAAGAAATGAAAATTGCAGCCGCCGTAAAATGGTACGAATTAGGTGATATCTCGCAAAATAAAGCAGCAGATATAGCCGGACTAACTCGGACAGAGTTTATTTATGCTTTATCTCGTTATCGAGTTGATTTTATGCAATATACAGCGGAAGAATTAGCTGAGGAAATGTCAAATGTTGATTAATCGCATCATTATTAATTCCTCACCTCTAATTGTGTTGTTTAAAAGTCAACAAGCAGAATTATTACCACAATTATTCACAGAAATATTAGTTCCAGAAGGTGTTTTTGAAGAAGTTACTCAGGGAAGAGAAGAAGATATTGCATCAAGACAATTATCTACTGTTCCTTGGATACAAAGAGTAGTAATTGATAGCATAGCACCTGAAGTAGCAGCTTGGGATTTAGGAAAAGGAGAATCACAGGTATTGAGTCTAGCGTCAAAAAATTCAGATTATGCGGCTATTGTAGATGATAGAGCAGCACGGCGTTGTGGTCAATCATTAACTATTATTACTATGGGTACAGGAGGTTTATTAATATTAGCGAAAAGGAGGGGATTAATTTCTAGTGTATCTCCTAGAATTGAGGCTTTACGTAATGCTGGATTATGGTTATCAGACAGTATGGTTAATATACTTAAACACCAAGCTGGTGAATAAAAATTAGCAACCTAAAAAACAAACTTCCCAATTCCCAATTCCCAATTCCCAATTCCCAATTCCCAATTCCCAATTCCCAATTCCCCAATATATGATTATCCAACTTCCTGCAATTCTCCCCGGTGAACTTGATTTAGTAGAGATAAATAAAAAACTCCGTCAACATCAAATTATCTTAGATTGGAGTAGTGTAATTTCTGCACCAGAATCACAATTAGAAATACTTTTAAAAGGAATTGATTCAGTAGAAGATGTTGATTGGTTAGGAATAAATGGAGAAATTAGTGATCATATTGCTGCGGATATTAATAATTATATCAAAACCCATACCAAAACCGAAAAACAACAACCTATTTTATCATCAAATATACCTTCAGCTTATAAAATTCGAGAAGAATTAGAAATAGCAATTATTAACGATTTACTCGGTCCTGCTGGTGGTGAAGATGAAGAATTAGATGAAAAGAGTGTAAGCGATCGCTATTTAGTAGGACTACTTGCACCCCAACACCGTCGCATCACTGAAGAAACAATAGAAAAATCCAGTGTTGTTAATCAAATATCCAAAGATGATAATTTAGATAATTCGGATAATTTAGATGATAATTTACGGGAAGTAGATTGTTATTTACCCGGAAATAATGATGAATTAGCTATTAGTGGTAAAGGTACTGTGGAAGATGGTAGTACAGAAGTTAATGTCCCTCCATTAGAAACTATGTTTCCATCTTCTTTCGGAATGACATTTTGTGTTAATGGTACAGCTAAAGCATTACAAATTACCGCCGGTTGGGGACAATATAAAAAAGTACCTAGCAGAATCTTGAACAAAGTAGATAGTCACACTAAAAAAGTTTGGAAACGGGAACAAATTCGCTCTAATTCTCCTACTATTCCTTTAATTGAGGGAGTAATTAATAATTGGATAGTTGATCCACAATATCCAGAAGTTTATGTAAAAGGACAAATTAGGAAACAAAATAACGGTGATTTTATTGTCAGTTTATTTTTAATCAATGGACAAAGAGAAACTAAAGAAAAACGAGATGAAACTTGGTTATTTCAACCAGAATTAAGGGTTAAATCCGCCGATTCTCAACATCCTGATATTTTCTTAAAACGACATCAACCCCGATCATTAGGAAAATTAGATCCTGTAATTTATACTGAAGAAAAAACTATGGCCATGCTTTACCGTAAACAGGTAGAATTTGCCATTGGTCATGGTGTCAGTGTCCATGCAAAAACAGCATCAAGAACTGAAGAACGTGCTGTTGAATTATCAATTTCAGTAATTCCAGCTTATGAAGTTCCTAAAACCTCTCCTCCACAAGTAGACGAAATTCCAGAATTAGCAGGATTGGTTTTAGATATGCAAGAATTATCTACAACTGCAACTGGTGATCTTGCTAATAAAATTAGTCCTTTAATTACAGCTTATCAGAGTTGGATTAATACCCAAAAACAACGGATATCTGACCCCGCAACCGGATTAACAGACTATGAAAATGAAGCGAAAACTGCTATTCAAAAATGTGAACAGACTTTAAATAGAATTAGGGAAGGACTGACATTGTTACAAACCGATGAAAAAGCAGCAGACGCTTTTCGGTTTATGAATCAAGCAATGTATTTACAGAGAGTTCATTCTATTTATTCAGAACAAATCCGTCAAAATAAAACCGCAGATTTACAGCAAATTTCCCTTTCTCAACCTCGCTGGTTTCCCTTTCAGTTAGCATTTATTTTACTCAATTTACCCAGTATTACCAATTTACATCACCCAGATAGAAGTCATCCCCAGGATGCAGTTGCAGATTTACTTTGGTTTCCTACTGGTGGGGGTAAAACTGAAGCATATTTAGGTTTAACAGCTTATACTCTGGGTTTACGCAGATTACAAGGTAATATTGCGGGACGTTCTGGAGAGTATGGGGTTGCTGTTCTCATGCGCTACACGCTACGATTGTTGACTTTACAGCAATTTCAACGCGCTACGACTTTAATTTGTGCTTGTGAATCTATCCGCAAAACAAATGAAAGTAGATGGGGTAAAGAACCTTTTAGAATTGGTTTATGGGTAGGTCAGCGCACAACCCCTAATCATACCAATCAAAGCGAGGAATTTTG
The DNA here is from genome assembly GCF_009711925.1 of Dolichospermum sp. UHCC 0352. NCBI lineage: Bacteria > Bacillati > Cyanobacteriota > Cyanophyceae > Nostocales > Aphanizomenonaceae > Dolichospermum > Dolichospermum sp. UHCC 0352. The sequence goes on from NZ_VIKY01000321.1 coordinate 4,697, forward strand.
TAAACAAGAACGGGGACAGTATCAGCAAAGCGGTAGCGGTTCACCCCATCAATTAAATAATTGTCCTTGGTGTGGTACTAAAATTAACCCCGGTAAACATATAAAAGTTGAATCTGTTGCTAAAGGAAGGGGACGGACATTAATATACTGTGGTGATGATTTAGGACGGTGTTTATTTACTGAAAAACAATCTCCGGGTGAGGGTTTACCCATTCTGGTGGTTGATGAAGAAATATATCGCCGTTTACCAAGTTTACTAATTGCTACAGTGGATAAATTTGCCCAAATGCCCTGGAAAGGTGAAGTACAAATGTTATTTGGTCAAGTGGATGGCTATTGTCAGCGTCATGGGTTTCGTTCTTCTAATATAGAAGATACAGATTCACACCGTAAAACTACTAATTTAGCTGCTGCTAAAACTATCCCCTTTAACAAGCTGCGACCACCAGATTTAATTATTCAAGACGAGTTACACCTAATTAGTGGACCTTTGGGGACTTTAGTGGGACTCTATGAAACAGCCGTAGATGAGTTAGCATCCTGGGAAGTTGATGGTAAAAAAGTACGCCCTAAAGTTGTGGCTTCTACGGCTACGATTCGCCAAGCACAAAGTCAAATATATAACTTATTTTTGCGAGATTTACAGGTTTTTCCTCCGCAATGTTTGGATGTGGAAGATAACTTTTTTTCCCGTCAACGTCAACCTAGTGAAATTAATCCCGGTAGGCGTTATTTGGGAATTTGTGCCACAGGACGCAGGTTAAAAGCGGTATCAATTCGTGTATATATAGCGATTTTATCAGCTTCCCAATTTCTGTATGAAAAATATGGCGATCGCGCTGATCCTTGGATGACCCTAGTAGGTTATTTTAATTCCATGCGAGAATTAGGAGGAATGAGAAGGTTAGTAGATGATGATGTGCGTATTCGTCTAGGAAAAATGGATCGTCGGGGACTAGCAAAAAGACTGAGAATAAATTTAGAAGAACTGACATCACGCAGAGACTCTACAGAAATTCCAGAAATTTTAGACAGACTCGAAACCACCTTTGATCCGCAAAAAGATGCCGAAATTAAAACCAAGCGGAAAGCAAAACAAACAGTTAATCAATTAGAACCATTAGATGTTCTCCTAGCTACTAACATGATTTCCGTAGGTGTGGACGTAAAACGGTTAGGTATTATGGCAGTAACAGGACAGCCAAAAAACACAGCCGAGTATATTCAAGCTACCAGCCGTGTAGGGCGGACATATCCAGGTTTAGTATTAACAGTGTATAATTGGGCGCGTCCTAGAGATTTATCCCATTATGAAAGATTTGAACATTACCACGCCACCTTTTACCAGCACGTAGAAGCCTTATCATTAACACCTTTCGCGCCCCGTGCCATTGATAGAGGTTTAGCAGCATTATTTGTTACATTAGTGAGGTTGGCAGGTAAGGAATTTAATGGTAATGACCAAGCAGGAAGAATTGAACGCCACCATCCTTATATTAAAGCTGCAATAGAGACAATTTGCGATCGCGCCGGATTAGTAGGGGATGCTGAAACCCAGAAAATGGTAAAACAAGCACTAGAAGCCAAACTAGATATTTGGTTAAGCAAAGCCCAAAACATACAAGGTGGGGGCATTCTTAAATACCAAATAGAAAAGCGGGACGGTTTAACCATAGAACTATTAAAATCAGCAGGTCGAGAAACCTGGCAAGATTTTACTTGTTTAAATTCCCTACGCAATGTAGAACCAACCGTAGGATTAATTTTACAAGACCAAGTACCCGACGACGACATTAACCGCCTTCCAGAAAAAATGACCAAACAGAAACAGAATTTGTAAACATATTCCCAATCCCCAATCCCCAATTCCCAATTCCCAATTCCCAATCCCCAATTCCCAATTCCCAATTCCCAATTCCCAATTCCCAATCCCCAATCCCGAATCCCCAAAATGTATAAATACAAAGTTGGCGAATTACGCCCCAGTCAAATATTATTTTCCTTCGGTGTCGGTGCTGTACTTGACCTACCCAACCTCTCAGTTATGGTCATGGGTTTAGAAGACTGGAACACTCAAAATGCACTCGAATTAAATGAACCAAGACTTTTAGCTGCTGTTCGTAAAGAATTAGGTTCACAAGTAAAACGACTGCTTTCACCTCCCACGCCTCCAGAAAATGTCACATCATCTGGTCCCTTTGATGAAGTCAACAGAATAGGAATCCCAGTCGCACCTTTTCCTAGTTGGATGGTTTGCCCTAAATGTCATTTACTTGCTTCCCTAAAATCAGAACTTTTTCAATTAAAAGAAAATCCTTACCGACCAGATCAAACTAAATATGTTCATAAAAATTGTCCTAAAAGCAAAAAAGAACCAACAGCCATACCCTCACGGTTTCTTGTTTCTTGTGAAAGAGGACATTTAGATGATTTTCCCTGGAGTTACTTTGTCCATCGAGGAGAAAATATTAACTGTAATGGCGCTTTGAGATTTGAAGAATATGGTGTATCTGGTTCTCCCAGCGATATTTTTGTAATATGCAGTTGTGGTCAACAACGCCCTTTATCAGATGCTTTTGGTGAAAGCGGAAAAGAAAATATGCCTCGTTGTCGCGCCCGTCATCCCCATTTACGTGACTTTGATGATACCTGCGACAAACAAATGAAAACCATTTTATTAGGTGCATCTAATAGTTGGTTCCCCATTACCCTTTCCGCTTTGTCAATTCCTGAAAGTTCCCATCAATTATTCCAAATAATCGAGCAATATTGGCACGTTTTAAATAAAGCTACCAGCCAAGATATTTTAAAAAGTAATCTAGATTTATTACAAGCGATCGGTCAATTTCCTGAATTATTAACCGAATTATCAAAACATCCCCTAGAAGAAATCTGGACAATAATTGAAGAAAAACAAAATCAACAAGAAAGTAATTCAGATGATAAAAATGCCAGGGACTTAAAAACTCCAGAATGGGAAATTTTTTCCCAAGCAGACCCCAATTTTAATACACCAGATTTTCAGTTAAAACCAGTCAAACCTCCTGCTGGCTATGAAGATTATTTTTCCCAAGTTGTATTAGCAGAAAGATTGCGGGAAGTTCGCGCCCTAATTAGTTTTACACGGATTCAATCACCGGGTGACTTTATAGATGAAGGGGAAATACTCACGGAACATTTAGTAGACTTGAGCCGGAAAAATCCTCAATGGGTTCCCGCAAGTGAGGTAAAAGGGGAAGGTATTTTTATTCAGTTTAACGAAGAAAAATTGAGTCAATGGGAACAAAGTCAACTATTACAAGATTATCAAAATCGAGCTTTTGAAGCTCATAAACAGTGGTGTAAAATTCGTTCTCTCGACCCAGTGAAAATAACATTCCCTGGAGTTCGCTATATTTTACTACACTCTTTCGCCCATGCCCTCATGCGACAAATGGCAATAGAGTGTGGCTATAATGCTGCCAGTTTAAAAGAACGAATTTACTCCAAACGTCCTCAAGAAGAAGGTAGTCCAATGGCAGGTGTACTGATTTACACCGCAGCACCTGACAGCGAGGGAACTTTGGGAGGCTTAGTAAGTTTGGGAGAACCAAAAAAGCTGGGTTATCATATTGACCAAGCTTTAGAACAGATGCAGTTGTGTACTTCTGACCCCTTGTGTGCAGAACATACCCCTTTGAAGGGAACAACTTCTCTACATTGGGCAGCTTGTCATGGGTGTTTATTCAGTCCAGAAACCTCCTGTGAACGGGGAAATAAATATCTAGACCGTGCAGTTTTAGTTCCCACTGTACCAGGGGAAACGCATCTAATTTATTTTGACAAAATGTAACTTATATGAATGGATAAAAAGGGTACTATTAGTAGCGTAATATCAATCTAAGAAATGTATGCGAAGAAAAATTGAAGTCAATAGACCTCTGGTGAAAATGAATGTAGAGACGTTCTATAGAACGTCTCTACAAGGGTTTCAAACCACGCACATTTAATTACCGGAGATGTCTAATGGGAAAACGAAGGTTGAGACAGGTTATTATATCAGTAGTTTGACAAATAATACCCAATTAAGAAAAAACTATGGGTTTCAAAGTAAACGCGGTTTAATCAAGGATTTTGTAAGCATTTGAATTCAATTATATGTTTTCTTCGCTATTGATACACTAAAATAGTATTTTGTCAAGATAATTTAGATGCGTTCCCCCTGCTCTGGAGTGCCTCTGCGTCTGTGCGTGAGAAAACACATCATAAAAGGTGGGGAAACCCCACCCCAAAAATTACATATCCAACCTGTAATTTTCCTGTTCACGTTCCACAAAATGCTGGACACGGGCGCGGTAATCTCTGAGGGTTTCATCAACCCAATCCCGATCGCTACTGTTAACATAGAGATGGACTAACGGCTCACTGGCATCAGGTAAAACCAACAGCCAATTGTCATCATAGGGTTGACGGATTTTCACACCGTCAATTAACTCCAAATTTTGCGCTGGGTGGGTTTCCACCAAATAGCGCATTAACGCCCCCTTAGCAGTCCAAGGACAGCGAACTGTGTAACTTCTATTAATCACACGAGGTAATTCAGAACGTACGGTTGCCAGCGATCGCTCTTGAATAGTTAACATTTCAATTAGCTTGGCAATACAGAACATCGAATCAAAGCCTGGATGTAATTGGGGAAAAATAAACCCAGTTTCCCCACTCCCACCTAAAACCACATTGGGATTTTTCTGACAAGCTTCCATTAAAGCCGTCGGATTCGCTTTAGTTCTAATCACATGACCATCATGACGATGGGCGACCAATTCCACCGCACTGGAAGCATGAACCGGCACAACCACCGAACTTCTGGGATTTGCAGTTAACATCATATCAACCATTAACGCCGTTAGCATTTCCCCCCGAATGGAAAAACCCGATTCATCAACTAATATGAGTTGTTCCCCATTAGCGGATACCTGCACACCAAAATTAGCATTTACTGCTTCCACAACATGGCCTAATTGAGTTAGCAGTAATTCTCTATCAGCGTTGGAAATGGCCGTTTTATTCAAACTAGCATTTAGCACCACCGCATCAGCCCCAAATTTATCTAACATTTGCGGCAGAACTGCCCCAGACACAGCGTAAACATAGTCAATGACCACCTTTGCCCGACTGTTCCGCAGAGTATCCACATTCAATAATTTTTCAAAAGCCTTACCATAGCAATCCACTAATTGACTAGAATAGACGACATCACCAATTTCATGACTTTGGGAACGACGCATATCTTCTTTAAAATACGCCCCCTCAATTTTCTTTTCTTGGGCTTTAGAGATATTAATCCCCTTAATATCCATAAATTCAATCAAGATATAATCCCGACGTTCTGGGTGAACCCGCACATGAATCCCTCCGGCTACTGACATTGTGGGGATCACAGTTCGAGCGATGGGAATGGCTGTAGTATCTAGATTCTGGACATCCACACCGACAGACATTAAACCAGCAATTAAAGAACGTGTCACCATGCGGGAAACATTGCGCTGGTCACGAGAAACCGTTACCACTGAACCTGGTTTCAAAGTCGAACCATAGGCAGCGCCCAACTTCACCGCAAACTCTGGGGTAATATCAATATTGGCTAAACCCTGGACTCCGCGCTGTCCAAATAAATTCCGTTGGGCAGTATTTCCCCAAATCAGATTAATATTTAAAATTGCCCCAGACTCAATCTTTTTACTCGGCCACACCCTCACCCCAGGGCTGATTTGCGCTTCTTCTCCCACGGTAGACAATGAACCCACTACAGCCGCTTCTAATACGTGAGCGCGTCTGTCTACACGAGTCCCACGAGCAATTACACAAGCCGATAATTGGGCTTCATCACCAATAATTGCTCCATTCCAAATAATTGGTCGCTTTAAATGAGCATCAGCACCAATTGTGACATTATCACCAATTACTGTCCCATCTTCAATTTTTACTCTCGCGCCAATGCGGCAATTGTTACCAATTATGGCTGGGGTTTCAATTTTGGCTGTAGGATCAATATAAGTATTTGCTCCTACCCATAAACCGGGAGCAATTTCTGGATAAGCCACTTCTAATTTTACCTTTCTTTCTAAGCCATCATACTGAGCTTGTCTGTAGGCATCCAAGTGACCCACATCGCACCAGTAACCCTCGGCAATATAACCATAAATTGGCTCGTTTTTGGCTAGTAATAAGGGAAATAAATCTTTAGAAAAGTCGCATTCAATATTTTCTGGTAAATAGTCTAAAACTTCTGGTTCTAAAATATAAGTTCCAGTATTAACAGTATCAGAAAAAATTTCACTAGTAGAGGGTTTTTCTAAAAATCGGTTAATCCGTCCTTCGGTGTCGGTAATTACCACACCAAATTCAATGGGGTTAGGCACACGGGTTAAAATTAAGGTGGCTTTTGATTGTTTTTGTTGATGAAATTCAATGGCCGCAGTTAGATCAAAATCTGTGATACTATCACCGCTAATGACTAAAAAGGTTTCATCTAATAGTTCAGCAATATTTTTTACACAACCTGCTGTTCCTAATGGTTGGTCTTCTTCGATAGCATAGGTCATTTGTACGCCAAAATCACCACCATCTTGAAAGTAATCACGGAGAACATCTGGTAAATAATGTAATGTAGCAATTACTTCATAAATCTGGTGTCGTTTCAGGAGGTTGATAATATGTTCAGCAATGGGACGATTTAAAATAGGCACCATTGGTTTGGGTAAATCGCAAGTCAAAGGACGTAACCGCGTTCCTGAACCACCTGCCATTAAGACTGCACGCATAAATCCTCCTAAACTTGGCTAAAACTATAATGTTTTTCTTCCTTTAGTCTCATACAGATATTGAGATCTAAGGAACTTCCCTAAGAAATATCTTATGAACTACCCCTGGCTAACTTCGTTTGAGCCAGGGGTTTCTACATCCCCTAGCGGAGCCTGAGATTTT
>NZ_VIKY01000322.1:0-12315 GCF_009711925.1 Dolichospermum sp. UHCC 0352
TAAGCATACCGCCAGCGTTCATCCTGAGCCAGGATCAAACTCTCCATTTTGGTTCTTTCGAGTTTGTCGGCTCCGAAATTAGTTAAAATCTCGAATCCTCTTTCAATTATCTTGACGACGAGGATTGGTTTAATCTATTCTTTCAAAGTATTATTTTTTCTCGGTTCAGTTGCCGTGAGTTGTTTTATCTCCCCGGCACTTAACTAATATAGCAATCCTTCCTTTTCTTGTCAAGGGGGTTGGGAAAATATTTTTTTGTCAGGGGAAATAATAGCTGAAATCTTTGTGAAAATAGGGATTCAGCCTATTTTCTAAGTTATCAGTCTGGTAAAAAAACAGGAATTATCTTTTTGGTCTCATGCAGGTTAGCGAAGGAATCAATCGGCGATAAAGGGGTTAAACTCTATGTTCCCCTGATTTTTAGTGATAATCATGGCTTTTTGCCATCCTGATCATAGTATTTGAGATTACTTATTTGGAGGTTTTTGAGGGTGAAGCCTTTTGCAAATGTAGTAATGTATTATACAGTTGCTTTTTTAAATTATTGTTGTTTTGGATTTCTAAGGTGATTTTATTGAATCTTTCAACTGTAAGACCACTATCCTCGACTATTTTTTGAGAATGGTTGCAGTAATTTCCGGCAATATCTTTGGCTTTGCCAGGTAGTGCATTGATACTTGTAGGATCATTACAGATCACTTGGGGAACATCTTTGCTACCGATGAGTTTTTTTATTTCCTCAAAGGCTTGCTGACGGACTGGTTCCATCCCCAATACAGCTTTTGCATAGTTAGTTACTTCTGTATTGTTGATGTTTAAGGTTTGAGCGATTCCTTGGGAATTGAAGCCGAAAGTCCCGAATATCAGACTTGCAGTGGCAATAGTTGCCAAAATCAAGGGTTGAGAGAGAATTCGCTGCAACCGTTTGGTTGAATGAAGACTGTAAATTGTGAGCATATATAATACAGGTGACACAGAAGGACAAACAGGAAATGTGATCGATCATAAGTTTGAATTATTTTCTGAATTAGAAGTTCCAGTCAAGCAAGATTGAATCAATATATTGATATTGATGGGGTTATTAAATGCGGCGACATATTTGACAAAGTTCGATGACTTTAGTTTGTAGGGTTGAGGTTTCGGATACACCTTGCTTGAGGCTGACTTCTAATTCTAATAGCAGTGGTAAGGCAGAGATGAGTTGTTGTAGGGGGAGAGATTTGACTTCTTGCTGTAGGAAGTAGATGCGTTTGGGGTTAGAGATTTCCGCACCTTGAGCGATCGCTTGCGGGTTGCGTTCACCACTGTCCATCATCATTTTTACTAATAACCAGGTGCGAAATTGACCTATGAGTGTGGCAACTATCCGTAAACCCGGTTCGGCTGCATTGCTGAGATCACCTAAGATTCCTAAGGCTTTTGGGGTGTCTCCAGTTCTGATGGCTGTTGCTAGTTGTAAGGTGTTTTGAGTGGTATTTCTGACTAATTCCGATACTGTATTCACATCTAAAGGTTTGCCACTACCTTCTGTATAAAGACGTAATTTTTCTAGTTCATTGTAGAGAAGACGGGTATCGTTACCTACTGATTCGGCTAATAGTTCGGCGACGAGGGGACTTATTTTTATACCGACAGTTTGAGCGGCTTGTTGAACTGATTGGACTAAAAGTTCGGTTTTCCAAGGGGGAATTAGGGGAAATTCGGAAATTGTAGCAAATTGCTTGAGGAGTTTTGTACTTTTAAGGCGTTCATCTGGTTTGTTGCGACTGGTTAATAGTAAGGTGGAATCTGGGGGGATGACTTTGAGAGTGCGTTGTAATTCGGCTAGGATAGGCTCTGGACAATTTTGCCCCAGAGTGGTGTTAATGAGCCACACGAAACGCCCACCAGCCCCGAATGGTGGTGTCATTGCTTGATTTAAAGCTTGGACTATTGAATCGGGTTGATCTGCGGGAAATGAGGTATAGTTAAAACTAGTCCAGAGGGGATCAAGGATGCGATCTCGTAAAGTTACTACGGCTTTTTCCATGGCAAAATCGTCTTCCCCCCAGTAAACATATATTGGCATAGCAATTTAAAATTAAAAATTAATTTGGTCAAATTGAGTAAATCTCCCTACAATCTATCAAAAGAGCGCAAGGTGATCAAGATTGGACGACAACTACCAAATCTATTTAAATCGGGTAGCACACATGACGCTACCAGAAGCTTACAAAACCCAGATTCAGCATATTCAGGAATCTTCTAAATTTCGGGTTCATGCTGGAGTAAGAGTTGCTACACCCTTTCCAGGCTATACGCTGATTACCCCACCAGCAGCAGAAGACCTGAAAAACGCTGCTTTCTACGGTCAAATAGAAGCCTATCAACGGCAATTATTAGAGCTACCCATTGGTGGTGATTTGATTGTACCTGTTCCTGCTGTGAGTTTTCATCTGACGGTGGCAGATTTAATTTGGGATAGTGCTTTTCATCATGCTTGTACAAAAAATCCCCAATTTGCTGAAGATTTGAATTCTCAGTTGGCTGAGATGTTTCAACAATATCAACAATTGATGACAAAGGGATCTCCTATATCTTGGCAAATGTTGGGGTTGATTGTGATGCCAAGGGCTGTAGGTGTGTGTTTAGTACCAAAGGATAAACGTTCTTATGAGGAAATTATTCAGTTCCGACGGATAATTTATCAAAATCGCACGTTAATGGGCTTGGGTATTGAGCAGCATTATCATTTTACGGCTCATGTAACATTGGGGTATTTTAGCGAAATTCCCCCAGAGTTAGATCGGGTAAATCTGAATACAATGTTTTGTGAGTTTAATCAATCATTGCCGTTAGATACTCCAGATTTTCTCATTAATAAGGTGGAATTACGAAAATTTGATAATATGATCCGCTATTATCGTCAACCAGACTGGCCGAGTTTGGATTTTTAAGTAATTCATAGTAGGGGTTTAGCAGTGCTAAACCCCTACAAACTCGACACATATAAATAATTTTAATCAAGAGATATTTCCTATTTTTGCTTTTTCCACTTTCTCAACTTGTTTGGGCGCTTCTATTTCGTTGAATAGTTGGATAGCTTCATTAAAGTTGGTGTGGCTTTTTTCGGTTTCACCAATTTTTTGATATGTTACCACATTCACTTCAAAAATGTGGCATTCGCCATAAGTCCTGGTTCAGATGAATTATCACGTAAATAGCCCATTATGGATGAAAATCGCCTCTAATATTCAGGTTGTTGATAGGCAAGATAAACAGCTTCTAAAAATACATCTGAAGCAATATTCCCTGGGAGAATTTCTAAGTTAATAATAGATTGAACTTGTTGGGTGAGTTTTAAAGAAAGTGCTATTCTGGCTTTTTTTGACATTCCACTCCGTCGCTGTAAATATTCTCGAATAATGGCAAAATCATCGGGTAATAAAGATGATAAATCGGCTATTTCTCGTAACTGAATATGGAAAGATTTAGCTGCTTCAGAAATAGCTAAACTTGATGATTTTACAACTGTTTCTGATTGAATCACAATTGTCCCAGCGGCTAAATCACCAAGACGCTTTTCTCGGTTACTAAAAGTAATTAAAAAAGCACCAATAAATAAACTTTCATCAATAGGACGGAGTAAAGCTCGTAATGCTGCTTGTTGTAAACCCACAGGTCTACCATCATCTCGCACAACACGAATTTTAGCAATACGTTTACCTGGTGTTTGTCCTTGCCAAAGAGTTTCAAAAAAAACGAAATAACCTGTGTAAATAAAAAACAGACTTAATAGAGATATGGCTATCAACCACAAGCCGAAATTAGAGCCAAAAATACTCACTCCAACATCAGTTATTTGTTGAAAAATAAACGACCATATCAACGCAATTACCACTAAAGTAAAAGCCAAAATTAGATAGTCAATCATTAATGCTAAAGCCCGACTACCAATTCCAGCCAGGGTAAATTCTATTTCCACACTTTCGGGTGTGGTGAATTTAATGCGATTAAAAAGGTGCATTTTTTATATTTAAATATCGTGGTCACGTAATTGTAAACCCAACCCTTCTCGCCGACTTCTGAGGTCATAGTAAATAACTGCTTTAACTGTTTGCCAAAAAGGTGCAATTAAGGCCAAACCAGCAAGAGTTAGTCCAATTATTAACAGAGAAAATATCATTGAAAAACCAACATTTCCTTCCCTTAGTAAAGGTGTGAAAATTAGCTGAATAATACTAGTGATGATTTGAATAATAAATTGGATGGGAATGGTGATTAAAGCACTAATAAGAGAAATTGCCAGAATTCTGCCAATATTTCCCTTTGTTAGTTCCCAACTACGATTAATGGTTGAACTACCATTAACATTATCTTCAATTGCTAGAGGAACATCTACTAAATAAAACCTAGTTCCTATCCACAAAATACCTGTAAAAATGATTATCATGACTACCAAAGTTATTAAAATGATAATACCTATATTAGCTGGATTTGCATCCTGTAATCCTCCTAGTAATGCGGTTGGTATACCTATCAATAAACTGCCAATAAGTACAAATCCAAGCATAATTCCTATACTAATGGCAAGCATGAGGATCATGTTCACAAAAAATTCCCACAAGCGGGAATTGACAAATCGTTTACCTGATGAAACACTTTCCGGTTGGTTAACTAATTCCCCAAAAGCTAATCGAGAAATCAGGGCTGAAAGGGCATAAAATTTCACCCAACCGTAAATGGGAACTAGTAACCAAGCATAAGCTTTAAGAGCTATGAAAAAATATTCTTTAAGATGAGAACGGTACAATCGTATTCCCGCACTGACAACACTACCTACACTTAACGGTTGAATAGGGTTAGGAGAATTAAGATTTCCAGACATGGTGTTAATTTTTTCCTAAAATACGGCGCTTACTTTGAAGTTATTTTAAGCTAATCTGTACTAAGTATTTAGAGTATTTAGAAATTTTATGAATATTCAACGTTGGATAGGAAGACGAGAGGCTAATTGGCAGCGTTTAGACGCTTTGTTAAAGAAGGTGGAACAAAAACGGTTAAAGTCTCTCCGTTCTGCGGAAATTAGGGAATTAGCGAGTTTATATCGTTCCGTGGCGGCGGATTTAGCTAGGGCGCGTACCCAGCAAGTAGGTAAAACTTTAATTCAAAGTTTACAATCTTTGACAACTCGCGCCTATACACAAATTTACCAGGGTTCGCGGCGACAGGAATGGCAAGCGGCTAAGGAATTTTACCTATGGGGATTTCCTCAAGTGGTGCAGCAAACGTTCCTATACATTGCCACAGCCACCGCTATGTTTGTTTTTGGAGGCTTAATTGCTTGGTGGTATGCTTGGCAAGATCCGAGTTTTATGTCGTTGGTAGTACCGGAAAGATTGATTTCCCTGGTGCGAGATAAGCATGAATTATGGATGGGTTCGATTGTGGGGATTGAACCATTAGCTTCTAGTAATATTATGATGAATAATATTTCTGTGTCTTTTGGGGCTGTGGCTGGGGGAATTACGGCGGGTTTATATACGACTTATTTATTAGTATTCAATGGTTTGTTAATGGGCGCTATTGGTGCTTTAGTTGCTCAAAACAATCTGGCTTATCCATTTTGGGCCTTTGTATTTCCCCATGGTGCTTTGGAATTACCTGCGATATTTTTTGCAGGAGGTTCAGGTTTGTTACTGGCAAGGGCAATTTTATTTCCTGGTAAATATCGTCGTCTGGATGCTTTGAAGTTTTATGGTTCTTTGGCTGTACAATTGGTTTTTGGGATTGTGGTGATGTTGATTGTTGCTGCTTTAATTGAGGGTTTTTTCTCACCAAATCCGGTTATTCCCAATCCAATTAAATATTTAGTAGGGATGGGTTTGTTTGTGGTTTTGGTGCGGTATTGTAGTCGGAAGAAGAAAATATGAGCTACATTTTTTCTCACGCAGAGACGCAGAGGCACGGAGAGAAATAATTTAGAGTTGGTTACGGGCTTTAATTTGTAAATATTTATCAACTAATTGTTCGGAAATTTGATTTGCTGGTGCGTCAAGAACTAATACTCCTTTTTGTTTTAATTGGGCAAATGCCAGTTGTCTTTGTGCTAATAAATCTAGTGCAACTGCGCGAATATAAGATTGTGTGGCATCTTCAGTAAATGTATGTGCTAAATTATCAACTTGAGGATCTCGCAGGGTGACGCAAAAGGGTAAATAGCGGGGTGCGAGTCTGGTAAGGGCTGCGAGAAGTTCGGAGGAAGCGGTGATATCAACTAAGTCCGTAATGATGACTACGAGCGCTCTGCGGGTTTGTTGTTTGACGACGTGGGTAACTGCACCTAAATAATCAGATTCGAGTAATTCTGGTTGAATGGGGGTGAGTTTATCAATGAGTTGGTTGAGATGATTTTGTCCGCGTTCTGGAGGTATCCACGTATGTAGTTTGTTGTCAAATACACCAATACCAACGCGATCGCCTCTATGCAATCCTGCCAATGCTAGGGATAATGTCGTATTTAAACCCCAGTCAAATCGTTGCAAACTTTGAACTTTTGCTGTCATCAATCTGCCACGATCTAGTAATATCAATAATGTTTGTTCTTGTTCTGGTTCTAAAACTCTAACTAGGGGTCCTGTATTACCATAAGCACGTCTTGCGGTAGCTTTCCAATCAATAAACCGCAAATCATCACCGCTGCGGTAGTTTCGTAATTCGGCAAATTCTGTGCCTATTCCCATTTGCCGAGTTTTACGGATAGAACCTGATGATTGTAATGTGAGACGAATGGAGAGCGATCGCAATCCTATTAAATCAGGATATACTTTTACCTGTGTACTGTGGGGAATTTGCCAATCATGCCACACTAACCCCCACATTCCTAACTGTCGCACTTGCATATTTCCCCAAGAAAATTCTCCCCTTTGATTTGGGTAAACTGTGTAAGTTGATTCTTGATTTTGATTAGCATTTATATTAGCTGTAACTGTGGTTGTAGAAACAGCAAATTCTTGTGGGTAATAATCGCGGATTTTAATAACTGCATCAATTTTCCCAGCTTGAACTTTTAAAATAACTGAATTATCTCTACCAATAGATAAACGTAAAGGTAATTCGCGGGTAATCTCTACGCGCTTCGCTTTCATTCCCCAACCGTCAACTACCATTAAAATTAAAACGGTAATATCAAATAAACAAGTTATGATTATGGTTTGATAAATTCCCAAAATCATAGATAAAATTGGGGAAATAAATATTCCCGCAATTAATAAAAAATAAACTTTTTTGGAGGGAATCATGATTTTTGTTTCGTTATCTAGGAACAGGAACTTGATTGATTACTGCTGCAACTACTGCATCAATTTGTAAACCATCTAGCATTGCTTCCGGTTTCAATAATAAACGATGACGCAATAAGGGTGAAGCCACTGATTTTACATCATCTGGAGTTACAAAATTCCTTCCCGATAACCAAGCTGCGGCTTGAGAAGTTTGCAACCAAGCACCCGCAGCGCGAGGAGATGCACCTAAAGCTAAATCAGGATATTGACGGGATTTTCTGACAATTTCTAATAAATAATCAACTATTGTTTCTGATACTTGAACTTGTTTTACAGCTTGTCTAGCTTGCAAAATATCAATTACTGTGGTGATAGGTTTTAAGTTGGCAATATCTGCACGTTTTGCAGTAAATCCAGACTGACGATTTAATAACATTTGTTTTTCGGCTGCTTGTTCTGGATAATCTACAATTAACTTAAACAAAAACCGATCTAATTGTGCTTCTGGTAAGGGATAAGTTCCTTCAAATTCTAAAGGGTTTTGGGTAGCAATTACCCAAAATAAATCAGGTAATGGTAAACTTTCACCGTCGAGGGTAACTTGCATTTCTTCCATTGCTTCCAAAAGTGCAGCTTGGGTTTTTGGAGGAGTGCGGTTAATTTCATCGGCTAAAAGTATTTCTGTAAAAACGGGACCTTTTTTTAATGTGAAATCGCGGGTATTTAAGTCAAAGATATTTGTCCCTGTAATATCTGACGGGAGAACATCTGGAGTTAGTTGAATACGGCGAAAATCAGATTGGATTAATTGTGCCAATACTTTAACTAACAATGTTTTTGCTGTGCCAGGAACTCCTTCTAAAATAATATGTCCACCTGCTAATAAGGCAATTAATGTCTGTTTAATCAAAGCGGGTTGTCCAACAACTATTTGATTAATTGCTTTTCCCAGATTAATTAAAACCGAATTATTAGTTTCACTCATATTTATCAATCACTCACAAAAAAAGGAATAAAAAAAAGATTTCGAGAAATATCATATTCATCAAAAGATCTATACCAAATTTATCTAAAGCTGCACAGAATCATAATCATCCGTATTTATCTGCGTTTATTTGCGTTCATCTGCGTTTAATTATTTTCGCAAATTACGCCATTTCTCTAACCAGCTTATCAGTTCTCGTTCACTTATTCGACGTTTTTGTGATTGTAGTTGTAAGACTGCATTAAGTTTTTCTGTATTATTCCCTATTTGTTCTTCCCAGATTTTTAGTAAAACCTGATTGTCTAAAGGAATTTGACTCAAACCCAAAGTTTTCTGAAGTTGTATTTGTTCTTCTTTCCCTAGCATTTCGACAACAAAATCAGTAGATTCTGCTTTTTGTAAAACTCCCGCTAAAGCTTGAATATAAGCCTGACTGTTATCTATCATGGGTGTTTTTAAGGTTACTGATTTACCAAAGCGGCGATTTTCTGCCCAAATTAATGCCAATAATAGGACAATTAGCTGGATAAAGGCTGGTAATAGGGGAGTTTTTGCGAAATAATTTAATATACTATCTTCTCCTAGTTTTTTCTGAATATCTTTATCTTTATAGCCATGTATATATTCATCTACAAATACTTTTTGACTATTTTTGCTGACTAAATCTGCTAATAATTTAAAATTACTGTCATTGTTTTGATAGGCATTAGCAGCTAAATATGGTGTTGTTGCTAAAATTACTTTGCCTTTACCAAACTTTTTCTGCCAAATTATTGTCCCAAATTTGTCTTCTAGTGTGATTTGTTCTTCCTGGGAAATATTATATCGGCGGCGGGTATCAATCTTGACTTTTCCGAAGGTTGATTGCTGCTGTGTACTAAATGCTGCTGCGGTTACTGGTTTTTTAATTCCTAAAATTACTAGGTTATTCCCTTTTGCTATCCATTCTTCTTGTTCTGAATATATTTCTATTTCTTGAAGGGTGCTATTAACTTGTAATAAGGTAATAGGGTTCTTTGTTGTTGGTAAATCACTAAATGGTTTTTGCCAACGTTGAATACTGATATTTTGATCTTGCATAAAAGCATACCACGCACCATAGCCATCAGGGCTGCGGTTATAAGTAGAACCACTAGTTATTTGGGTGTTGGGGGCTGCTATAGTGGTAAGTAAAATAATCACGGCTAAGACTATCGCACCTAACCAAGCAACGCGCTGATTGCGTTTCATGATTTATCTGAATTAGGAATTTCCAAGAAAAAAATTATCCCAATAAATGAACAAAAGAACCACAGAGGCACAGAGAACACAGAGAGAGAAGAAATAGAGAGAGTTTTTGCGTTAGTTTTGGGACATATTTTTATTTGGAAGTCCCTTAAAAGAAACTTTTACTCCTGACTCCTGACTAATGATTCCTGGATTTTTCTATAAGCTTGCCAACACTGTTGATAATTTTCTGCTAACATTTCATGCTCACTAAAGCATAATTGTTCATGGGTGTTAATTAATGTTTGATATGGTTGAATGAGAGTGACAGAGGATTTGAGTAATTGCAGATATTCTCCGTCTGTGCGGCTAGGTTGTTGGTGGGCGATCGCTTGTTCATGCAATTGCTGTAGCATTGCTAAATACACACAACGACAAGCCTCTGTGTAATTATACTGTTGGTGAAATTCCTGAGCTTGGTTTAACAGTAAGGCAATTGATGTTTCCCTAGAATCAGCTTTGGTTCTAAAACCTGGAGAATTACTCATTGCATTTAGCCAAGCATAGATATAAGGATTGAATTCTTGCCATAATCGCCAACCTATCCATACCACGAATAAACCCAATCCTAACCAAAATAGGATATTTAGTAATTCACCTAACCAGGGATTGATTGACCAACCAGGCGGTAATTCTGGTAAAGTTTTTTGAAACCGGGAAAATTGGTATTCTATCCATTCCCCTACTTGTTGTTGGAATAAGGAAAATTCCCACACCCAATTTGTTTGTTCAAAAGCATCTGTAGTCATAAAACAGAATGGCTCAATCTACTATTCATTTACATTATTACTGCTAAAGCTAATTTAGTATAAAAGAGAATTTTGCAAATGACTATTTACTTTTATCAAGTTTCCCAGCCCTATGGTTGTTTTTCTAACTTTTCTCCCCACAGTATTAACATTGACGGTACTGACTGGCCAACCGTTGAGCATTATTATCAAGCACAAAAGTTTGTTGGTAGTCCCGATGCTCCCATTATACCTTTAATTCACGCTGCTGTTAGTCCTGAACAGGCTGCTGCTTTAGGGCGTTGTCCCTCTCGTCGTTTCCGTCCAGATTGGGAATTGGTGAAAACTCAAGTTATGCGGATTGGGGTACTACAAAAATTTATCACTCATGCTGATATTAGGGAAATATTATTAATCACAGGTGATGAAATGCTTATAGAAAATTCCCCTACAGACTGTTTCTGGGGCTGTGGTGCAAATCATACGGGAGAAAATCATCTCGGTAAAATCCTCATGAGTGTACGTGCAGAAATCCGCTCACAATTCTTGAAAAGATGAAAACCTTTTATACTGGTCGCTTATATAAAATATTGTTTACTGAGAATATCATCAAAAAAAGCTGATATTCTAAACAGAGTTTGTAATTTTACCAAGTAGTAATTCTGATGAAAAATAGAAAACAACAACATAATTGGCTGGTGTTACTGGTAGGTAACGGCTATATAACTTTGTCTATTAGTATTCTGTTGTTTGGTTGTGTGAGTGCAGTTACTGACTCTAGCCGTGTTTTGGCAAAAGATGATTCCTCGAAAATTGCTCAATCTCCAGCAGCAACAAAGGAAAATGCAGAACGGCTTTTGGAAGAGGGACAGGCACTTTATGAACAAGGATCAGCAGAGTCTTTGCGACAAGCAATTCAAAAATGGCAGGAGGCTAGATTATTGTATCGGGCTTTGGGCGATAGCGAAGCGCTCCGTAGGAATCGCGGTGGGGAAGCTACCACTCTCAATAATATCGGTGGTGTCTACGATGATTTAGGAGAAAAGCAAAAGGCACTGGTCTTTTACAACCAAGCTTTACCCTTACGTCGCGCTGTGGGCAATCGCGGTGGAGAAGCTATCACTCTCAATAATATCGGTCTTGTCTACTCTGATTTAGGAGAAAAGCAAAAGGCACTGGACTATTACAACCAAGCTTTACCCATACTTAGGGCTGTGGGCGATAGCGAAGCGCTCCGTAGGAATCGCAGCGGGGAAGCTATCACTCTCAGTAATATCGGTGGTGTCTACTCTGCTTTAGGAGAAAAGCAAAAGGCACTGGTCTTTTACAACCAAGCCTTACCCATACGTCGGGCTGTGGGCGATCGCCGTGTAGAAGCTACCACTCTCAATAATATCGGTCTTGTCTACAATGCTTTAGGAGAAAGGCAAAAGGCACTGGACTTCTACAACCAAGCTTTACCCATACTTAGGTCCGTAGGCGATAGCGAAGCGCTCCGTAGGAATCGCCGTGTAGAAGCTATCACTCTCAATAATATCGGTGGTGTCTACTCTGATTTAGGAGAAAAGCAAAAAGCACTGGTCTTTTACAATCAAGCTTTACCTTTAATGCGGGCTGTGGGCGATGCCTATGGAGAAGTTACCATTCTTGATAATATTCGTGCATTAGGAGGGTTTTAAGTATAGGCTTTTAAAGCTCACTGATGTTTTTTGTTTGTAAAGTTTAATTGCAAAAATATCCAATCTAATTTAAAGTTGTTATTCCAATAGTTGAAGCCATTAGAGCTTCCGTTCTATAAAACTTACCCAAAATTACCAAAGTCTAGACACATCTGGACAGCGATAACCTTAGTGTTTACTTCCTGCTTCATCACGGTCTTAGAATGACTTCTAAGAGGTTTGTCCGCTCCACAAGCTATCTCGGTAGAACTTACCGTTTCTGACCGTAGTTCCTCAAAGGAACCGCTACGCTACAGGGATAAAAATATCCGCAAACCATCGGTCAATATTCTTAGCTGCGTTGAGGTCACGATCCTCTGTATGTCCACAATCAGGACAAATATAAACGCGGTTTT
>NZ_VIKY01000323.1:0-26229 GCF_009711925.1 Dolichospermum sp. UHCC 0352
TCCAAATGCTTCGCCCGTACAGTTGTCAGTTGTTAGGAGAAAGAAGGAAATTTCCCTGTTCTCTGTTATAAAATAGTCATATATCTGATAGTTGGAGTTTTAACAGTGAGTTTATTTGATGATTTAAGTCGGTTTTTAGAAAGTCGTTTAGAAGAGTTCTTGCGGAATAACCCTCATTTAGAGTTAGAAGCACTTTTAGAACAACTGCGGGAACAAGAAGAAGATACATTAAAGTTAATTGCCGAGTTACAATTGCAAGAGAAGCGATCGCAAGATGAAATTCTCAGCACAGCCCAAGAAATCCAAAAATGGCATATTCGGATTCAAAAAGCCCAAGCCGCAGGTAGACAAGACTTAGCCACCCCAGCCCAAGAACGAGAAGCAGCCCTACTGCGAGAAGGAAATCAAATGTGGGGACAAATGCAAGGTTTAAAAGAACGCATTAACCAGTCCCAAGAACTACTTCGCAAAATTCAACAACGTCGTCAAGAAGTACAAACAAAAGCAGCCGAAGCACAAACAGCCAGAACCAAAGCACAAACCCAGCAAAGATTAAAAACTGAAACTCCTGGCTGGAATACTGCTGCTAATTCTCACAGTAATTTTGACGACTTAGAAAATACATTTCGCAATTGGGAAACTCAAGACGAATTAGAAAAACTCAAACGCAAGATGGGAAAATAATTGAGAGAATGTCAGTTGTCAGTTGTTTAAAACACAACTCACTTGTGCTTTTAATCCTGACTCCTACTATATCACCGTTTTGTTTTTCTGACCAAACTAATTTAAAATTCCCATCTAACCGCCGTTCAAACTCTCAATATTCATCAGCAATTAGAGAACCAATAGCAAGTAAAGATTTTGCCCCTTGACGGATTTGCCATTTATTTTTGGAAAGATTGAATTGTTGTAAACTTACAAACAAGTCCTTACTTAAACTTAGGACTCTTCCCTTTGCGTCTTTGCTCCTTAGCGTCTTTGCGCGAAACAAAATAGAAACAAAAAAAGTGGTTCTGTCCAAGACAAAACCACCTCAAACAAAAATCAAACTCAAATTAACGAGCTTGACCGTGAGCAGAAGCCGCATCAATAGGCTTCATCAGATACAATTGTAATAACTGCCAACCATGAGATAGATAGATTGGAAGTTTTTGGAAGAATTGCAGGAATTTAGGCGTATTAGAGCTAGAAATTGCTGCCAATTTTTCGTTATTCTGGACGCAAACATCTAAACGCTCATAAAATACTGGATTCTCAACATCCAACATAACTGGGAAGACTCTACCAGCGGTTTCATTGGTCTTCTTAATTACATGAATGTCGTACTCACGCGCATTCAAGCCCAAGGAAGCGTAGAAATCCTTGCGTTGAATATCATTGAGATACATAGTTGCAAATACTGACAACAGGAAGAAGCGACTCCATAGTTTAGCTCTCCAGTCATTCAACATTTGTGGCTGCGCTCTCATAACCGCATCAAAAAAATCACCGTGACGGTTTTCATCCTGACACCAGTTCTCAAAAAAGTTAAAAATTGGATAAATTTGATCTTCAGGATGGGCTTCTAAATGACGATAAATAGTGATATAGCGCCAATAACCAATCTTTTCAGAAAGATAGGTCGCGTAGAAGATGAATTTGGGCTTAAAGAACGTATAACTACGACTCTTAGTCAAAAACCCTAAATCTAAAGAAAGATTAAAGTCTGACATAGCTTTGTTCAAGAACCCAGCGTGACGGGCTTCATCCCGTGACATCAGGTTAAAGCCTTCAGCTAAAAGAGGGCTTTTATCCTTTAAGCGCCGACCGAGTTCTTTGTATAACAAGAAGCCGGAAAACTCTGCTGTACAAGAACGTTCGAGAAATTCAACGAACAATTTGCGAGTTTCTCCGTCAATAGAGTCCCAAGATTTTTCAAACTGAGCATCCCGAACAAAGTGATGGCGGTTGTAGTCAATGCGGAATTCTGCAATAATGGCTTCCAATTCCTCTTCATTGACGGAAAGATCCATCCGTGCCATTTCATCGAAATCGGTTGTGTAAAACCTTGGTGTTAAAAGGGTTTCCTTAGCAGGGGACTTAATTCCAGAACGGATTTCGTCAAAGCCTGGTTTTCTGAGGGATTCTACCATGTTTTGATTTGCTCTTTTATCTTTCTTTTCTTGATGACACCAGAAAGCTGATTCTATGCTCTCACAAGGTGCAGGGAACAAAAATTATAATTTTGTATGAAATTCAGTGTAGCAATATCTAGCCCAAAAATCAGCAGATCAATGATTAATAGTTGCAAAAATCCACAAAAAACGATTTCCACTTGATTTAGGTCTGATGAGGATAATGGGTTTGATGCCGTGTTTGAGGAGCGAAACGTTAAATTAGCCAAAACCCAGGAAAATCATGTAAGCTGGGAAAATAACTGTTTGTCAGTTATAATTTCGCTTTCCTACAGTGCCAGCTAAAAAACCTGAATATATTAAACATATAGTTTGAAAACCTCGTATGTTCAATACCAACGAATTATCAAGCCATTATTGCTGGGGCTGGTAATATAGTCTGGGAAAATATCGCCAACAGTGATGTTTTATACTATAATGTTGAAAATTCTGTACTGGTTACTCTGGTGGGACATAATGTTTTTGTTATTGAACATGAAAAATCACAATCAGGATTACAGTATTTGGCTGAACAATGCAATTCTTAACTGTCCTGTAATTTCTGAATTATTGTTAGCTTAAAAGGATGTTAATTAATGCTCAACTTTTACTACAATTTCAACGCTGTCAGCGGCGACCTTTTTTAGATGTTCACGGTGATTATCTTCAGCGGGAGATTCCCAATGAGTTAGTCCTGAAGGTACAACAGGACAAAATTGCTCATCATCAGCGAATAGTCAAAAAGTTAAGTTACTATGAACCTGATTATCTGTCACGGGATTGGGAAGCAGGAGCAGCATCAACTCTAGAACTGATGCAGCAAGGGGTGAGTTATATTCGTCGTGGTGTAATATTAACTAGCTACCGTGAAAAATATACTTTGCTGAGTCGCCCAGATTTACTGGTCAAACAGCCGGGAAAATCTCGGTTTGGGAATTGGAACTATGTCCCAGTTAATATTGAATTGGGTAAACGTCCCAAGCAAGAATATCAAGTAGTTATTGCTTTTCACGCCCAAGTTTTAGCCACGGTTCAGGATGTGATTCTCAGTAAAGCCGGGCTGATATTGCGGGATAAAGATAAAACTTATGTGGTGGATTTAGATAAATGGACACCACAAATGTTGAATATTTTAGAGGAATATATTCAAGTTATTGAGTCGGTGGAAGCACCAGAAATTTTTATTTCTCGGCAAAAATGTAGTCTTTGTCCTTGGTATAATTATTGTCATGCCAAAGCGAGATATCAAGAACACCTTTCTCTGTTACCAGGTGTAACACCGATTCGCTATACTCAACTGCAAAATCTAGCTATTACTACTTTAGAAGCACTGGCACAGACCCATCCTAGCACTTTAGAAAACTTGACAGGATTTGATAGTAATGTAGCTGCTAAATTAGTTATTCAAGCCCAATCTGTATTCACCAAACAACCATTAATTATTGCAAATTCCTTTTCTTTAGAATATCTAACTTTTACAGCCCCCATTGAACTTTATTTTGATATTGAAGCCCAACCAGATTTAAATTTAAATTATCTTTTAGGTGTTTTAGTGGTGGATAGAGTCGCTAATACCGAACAATTTTATGCTTTTTTAGCGGAACAACCCGAACAAGAACCACTAATTTGGCAACAATTTCTGAATTTAGTTAATCAATATCCTCAAGCCCCAATTTATCATTTTTGTGCTTATGAAGTAGATACAGTCAAACGCCTTGGTAAATTGTATCGCACACCTTATGCCCAAATTCATCCCATCCTGAATCGGTTTATTGATATCTATGAACAATTAATTCAAAGTGTGGCTTTACCAATAGATAGTTATGCCTTAAAAACTATTGCTCGTTGGCTAGGATTTGAATGGCGTGAACAACAAGCCAATGGTGCTAAATGTATTTACTGGTATGATAAGTGGTTAGAAACAGGCGATCGCACCTTATTAGCAATCATTCAAGACTACAACGAAGATGACTGTCGCGCCACCCGTACCGTCAAAGATTGGCTAGTTAGCTTTTTTGAGGCTGAATCGGGTAATATTACCTTATAAAAAATTTTACTCCAGTTCTTCTATGCCACGTCTCCCAAAACCTCGGAAACTATCCCTAATTCTCATCTTTATAATTCCACTAATTCTGATTGGTTTTCTGTTTAATAATTTCGCTTCTGCCTCTTCAATAATCGAAAGTATAGAATTTATTGGCCAAGCTACATTACCCACAGGTTTAATTTTCCAAAAAACCGAAGTTGGTGGGTTATCGGGAATAACTTATGATGTCAGAAATAACCTATATTATGCAATATCAGATGACAGAGGGCAAAAAGCAACACCTCGTTTTTATACTTTCACAATTGACCTCAGCAAAGGTAAATTAACCAACAACGATGTTATTCCCGTAGGTGTCACAAACTTATTAAATACCAGCAATCAACCATTCCCTCCCAATACCACTGATACAGAAGGAATTGCTATCACCAATCAAGATACCATATTTGTTTCCTCTGAAGGTGATGTAGACAAACTTATCAATCCCTTTATTAAAGAATTTGCGCTGGCTTCTGGAAAAACAATTAGTACCCTACCCATACCAGATAAATTTTTACCAGATTCCCAAAAGCAAAAAGGCATCCGTAACAACTTAGCCTTTGAAAGTCTCACCATTACACCTAATCAAAAATTCTTATTTACAGCCACCGAAAACGCCTTAATTCAAGATGGACCAGCGGCTAAATCCGGTGTTGGTACTTCCTCTCGAATTTTAGAATATAACCTCTTAACCAAGCAGCCAGAACGGGAATTTCTCTATCAAACAGAACCAGTTACATCTTTGTTTAATCCTACTGGTAAATTTGCCAGTGGCTTACCAGATTTACTAGCACTCAATAATCAAGGAAACTTTCTCAGTATAGAAAGAAGTTTCACCGGTTTGGGATTTACAGTTTTTGTATTTGAGATTTCCTTAGAAAACGCCACAGACATTCATAATTTTGACAGCATTGCCAAAATTGACCCTGATAAAATCAAGCCAGTAGAGAAAAAACTCCTGTTAGATCTACGAACTTTAGATGTATCATTAGATAATATTGAGGGATTGACCTTGGGTGCAAAATTACCCGACGGACAACCATCACTAATTTTAATCAGCGACAATAATTTTAATGGACTACAACAAACCCAAATTTTAGCCTTTAAGCTGAAAATCGAATCTCCATTGACTAGATTATTACGCCGCTTAAAAATACCTAACTTTTAAAAATAATGGTTCTAAGTAAGTAGACGAAAATAAATCAAAGTAGATTAAGTAATGTAAAAAATCTGGAGATGATTTCGTAGTAAGGGCTTCAGCCCTCAAATGAGGAATAAATTCCTCTCTTTCTCCATGAGCAAATTCCCTGCAAAAATATTTTTTCTCAGACTACTTGACAAATAGAAAAAGACTAGGCATAATAGAGAGAGTGCAAGTTCAAACCGAACTCGAGGGACTGTAGTTCAATTGGTTAGAGCACCGCCCTGTCACGGCGGAAGTTGCGGGTTCGAGCCCCGTCAGTCCCGTTCTAAAATGCTGAATATTGAATAACGAGTTGATTAAAAATGCTCATACCTTTAATTTCAGTAGGTGTAATCATGATTTGTAAAAGAGAGAATCAACTGTGACCGTCAGAGTCCGCATAGCTCCGAGTCCTACGGGAAATCTACATATTGGTACAGCGAGAACTGCTGTATTTAACTATTTGTTTGCTCGTCACCATGATGGCAATTTTATTTTAAGAATCGAAGATACAGATTTAGAGCGATCGCGTCCTGAATACACAGATAATATTCTAGCTGGACTCCGCTGGTTAGGATTGAATTGGGATGAAGGTCCATTTTTCCAATCTCAACGCCTTCATCTTTACAAAGAAGCGGTGCAAAAATTACTAGATCAAGGATTAGCTTACCGCTGCTACACCACATCTGAAGAATTAGACGCTTTGAGAGAAGGGCAAAAAGCCAGAGGAGAAGCACCCCGCTATGATAACCGTCACCGTCACCTCACCCCAGAACAAAGGGCTGAATTTGAAGCTCAAGGACGTTCTTCTGTAATTCGATTCCAAATCGCCGACAGCCGGGAAATTGTCTGGAATGACTTAGTGCGGGGGAAAATGAGTTGGCGTGGTAGCGATTTGGGTGGTGATATGGTCATTGCTCGCGCTGCTAGTGATGGTACAGGTCAACCACTATATAATTTTGTGGTGGTTGTGGATGACATTGATATGCAAATTACTCATGTCATTCGTGGTGAAGACCATATCGCCAATACTGCTAAACAAATCCTGCTGTATGAAGCTTTGGGGGCGAAGATTCCCGAATTTGCTCATACACCTTTGATTTTGAATCAAGAAGGGCGCAAATTATCGAAGCGGGATGGAGTAACTTCCATTTGTGACTTTGAGGAAATGGGCTTTACTGCGGAAGGTTTAGTTAATTATATGACTTTGCTGGGATGGTCGCCAGCGGATTCTACTCAAGAAATATTCGATTTAGAATCAGCAGCTAAGGATTTTGGCTTTGAGCGGGTAAATAAAGCTGGTGCTAAATTTGACTGGGATAAGTTGGATTGGTTAAATAGCCAATATCTCCATAATATGCCAATTGATAAGCTGACAGATTTAGTTATTCCCTATTGGGAAAAAGCTGGTTGTCAATTTACAGGTGGGAGAGAACGGACTTGGTTAGAGCAGCTAGTGGGGTTAATTGCTGCTAGTTTGACTCGATTGGTGGATGCGGTGGAGATGACCAAAGTATTTTTTACTGATGGGGTAGAATTGACTGAAGAAGGCAGTCAACAACTACAGCAAGAGGGTGTCAAGACTGTACTGCAAGCAATTATTACAGCTTTAGAAAGTCAGCCAGAGTTGTCAGCAGATATTGCCCAAAGTATTATTAAGCAAGTTGTGAAATCGGAAAATGTGAAAAAAGGCTTAGTCATGCGATCGCTCAGAGCAGGATTAACTGGGGATGTACATGGACCAGATTTAATTCAGTCTTGGTTACTGTTAAATCAGATTGGTTTAGATAAAGCCCGTTTAAATCAAGCAATTAGCAGCAAACCCTAAGTCATGGGTAATGGGTAGGAGTTCTCGTTAATTTTGAATTTTGAATTTCCTCCTGCGGTACTCAAGTCTTTTCTCCAAAGGAACTTGAGACCTAAGATTGATGTCTTTATAAGATATCTAGGAATCTTCTCTAATTGCAATGTCAAAAACAGCTTTTCCTACAGGAATCATAGTTGTACTCTGCGTTACAGCCGGGTTTAATCCAGTGGCTCATGCTCAAACAGCCGCGCCAATTTTTGGAGATGCGACTATTCAACATCCATTATCTTCAGATCCCTTGATATTGAGAGGAATGAGTGGTGGTGCAATACCGGGGAGCAAAATAGCAGGAAAAGCAGAAACACCACCAACAGGACCATGTAAAGGATTTATGGATGAAGCACCAGACCATACTGTGAAACTCACCAGTAAATTTGACTACCTGAAATTAGTAGTCCAAAGTCCTGCGGATACCACCATGATTGTTAAAGGACCCGGTGGAACTTGGTGCAATGATGATTTTGACGGTAAAAACCCCGGTATTGTTGGGGAATGGCTACCAGGTACTTATCAAATTTGGATTGGTTCTTACAAGGAAAATGAATCCCTACCTTATACCTTGAAAATTACGGAAGGTAAGTAAATGATTAGACATCTTGTGAGAATTAAATGTGTGTGACTTGAAACCCTTGTAGAGAAGTGACCTGGGTAGGGATTCTCGGCTCTACAATATTTTCGGAGATGTCTAAGTAGGTTAGCGTTAAAAATTGGTAATTTCTGTACTAGATTTTCACAAACATATCGCCAAAATTGATGTTTCCAGTCTGTATCCAATTCATTAAAAGAGTAAGTAGGTGAACAAAATAAAAATGAGGTGTATTGCGTTTTGTAAAATGGCTGAAACACAATCAGAATATCGCATTGAGACAACTTTACATACCGTTACATACCTTTAAATTTTCCTGTTGACCTACTTAGTTTTGGAAACTTTGGTCGCAGGATTCCCATGATGGCATAAGGGTTTCCAGTGTTAAGAAATATTTCGCCAACAGTATCTTCGCTATATTTACCCCAAATTGAACGAAATCATTCTAGCCGACATTCCGCACCCCCCAGTGTCACAATCGGTAATTTCGGATTTTTGAATACCTTTGATGATAATTTTGATACAAAATTGTTGGAATCTTAGGTGGCGAACTGCTTGCAGCAGCGCTTCGCTATCGCCAATCTCAAATCCCCAAACGACCATTTTTCGTTGTGTGACAGTTTAGGGTGCGGAAGGTGGGTTCTAAGATTCAGTACAGTCTTCTGCCATAGAGTCAAGCAAAGATGGGTCTGATACTTCAATATTTTGTAATGGTGACTCTGAAAGAAGATTTCTATTTTGAGAGCTAAAATCATCTCCTTTATATTCTGGATGGTTAAATTTATCTCCTTTATACACTCGATGGTTAAATTTATCCCCTGTATTTTTCTTCCTACTCATAAATTACTGCCTTTGAAATAGTAAAAAAATGACTGATTTGATATTAATTCAAGTTTCTGATCAAGTAGTAAACCAATATGAAAATCGAATATGAAATTAAAGTAACTTAAAATGCTAAAAAAAATAATGTTGAATACCGTACCAACATTACGTATTAATACTCTATCGGCATTTACCAATCCCTCATTTTGCTTTTTCTCGGTTTTTCAGGTTTTGAAACAATTGAAAATACGTCATTTGAGCTTACAGAGCTTCCGGCTATTATGCAATACAGTTTTCTCCTTGTCCCTCTCCTATCATAGCTTTCAGCTTTGGGAATGTACCTCACTGATAGCTGCCGAAAGTGCTGTATCTTAGTGCCATTCCGTCATACAGCTTATTTCTTTTTTTTAGAAAATTAATTATTGAAACGCCAAATTTTTATGCTTTTATCATCACTGCCACTAACAAGTGTTTGCCCATCTGGAGTGAAAGCAATGCAATTGACTGATTTAGTATGACCTGTGAGAGTAAAAAGTTCCTGTCCTGTACTTACCTGCCATATTTTGATAGTTGTATCGTCACTACCACTAGCTAGGAGTTGCCCATCCGGGCTGAAGGCAATAGAAAAAACCCAATCTTCGTGACCTTTAAGAGTTCTGACTTTCTTTCCTGTACTTACCTGCCATATCTTGATAGTTGTATCGTCACTACCACTAGATAAGAGTTGTCCGTCTGGACTAAAAGCAATGGAACGAACATAATCTCTATGACCGTGTAGAGTGTGCAATTCTTTTTTTGTACTTAGTTGTAATAGCTTAATACTGCTTTTTCCACCTAATTTATTCCACCCGCCACTACTGGCTATCATATTTCCATCTGAAGTGATAGCAAGGTAGCGGAACCATTCATTATAGTGTTTCAAAGTACGAAATTCCATCACTGTACCCGTATTGCACAGTCTAATTGTCTTATCATCGCTACAGCTACTGGCTAAAGTTTGACCTTTATTAGTGAAGGCAAGAAACTCAACCTTGGTATTAGCCGTAAAAGTATAAAGTTTTTTCACCGTCTCTAAATGCCAAATATTGATAATTTTGTGACTTAATTCTATACTTTCACTAGCTAAAATATAGCCATCTGGACTAATAGAAACAGATGTAATACCGCTCGTATTATTTATTAGAGTGTATATACATTCCCAATACTTTGAAGTATTGGATTTTTCTTGTTTAGCAGGTAAAAATTCTATTTTCTTATGCGTGTTATTTTTTGAGTTTAGCGAATTTAAATATTCTTTTAAACCTCCGATATACAATAGATCATTTATTTGCAGATAAACTTTATTTCCATATTTTTTTATAAGAAAAGCTGGAATAAACCCTGCCATAATTAAGCAATATTTTTGTTGATGAACTGTTATTTTATCTGGAATTAAAATACATACTATAACAGAATTGTTATTAATTTCTTCTCTATCAATACACCATTCAACATAATTAAAATTGCCACTACGGACTTTTACTTGGATACCGACGCTTGGTTCAGAAATTAACCGAAAATCTACTTTACCATCACCGCCTATCTTGATTTGCAAGTCAATAGAAGTAACAAGATTGCCTAAATATTGCTTGACTACTAATTCGCCTAATTTACCTTGTAAATTGTTAAAATAATTTTCATATACACTTTTTTGAGATGTTTTTTTGAATTTGTCTGTTATATCCCAACAATATTTAATAATCTTTTCTAAATCTTCAGCATAAACTACCATAAATTCATCAGGATAGCTTTTAAATTCATTATGAGGATCAGTTAAACAATTTAATAGCTTTGAATTTAAACTCAATCTCTTGATAAAATCATCTTGTAGTTTTTGCTGTAAAGTTATCCAATCCATATTCTCAATAACTGCACGTAAAAATTAGTTTTTCAGTTTCCAGACCTTCAAATAAATCTAATTCCCGGTTTTATACATCTTAAGTATTTCATTTTTCGGATTCTAAGGCAATATTTGTAGAAATACCAAGCGATTTCTAATCGCAGCTACACAAAAGTGCCATTTCGTTGAATGACTGCTTTCCCATGCAGACAAAATTATAGTGGGCTTAGAGCTAACGCTCATGTACGAAAATAGAATTGCCGTACTACTATGCCAATATGCTTATACTTTGATGAAAACGAATTCTTTCTAAATCGTACCATCAAACAACTAAAAACGCACGCTCTAGATCAACAATGGGCAAACTTCAACTATACAGAATACCCCCCAGAATCTAAAGAAACCATTCCTCAAGCATTATCCGATCTCATGACAAAGATTAGTACACCAACAGCACATTACTGGGAGTTTGTTCAAAAGAAATTTTGTTGCAGTTGGAGTCCATACTCCCCAAAATTCCCTCAACAAATACCCTCCTTATTACCAACACTCACAAACCTGACGCGAGAAATAAATCAGTCAAACTACTACTGGAGTACGCACAGGTACAGGAATTTCCTCTCATTCCTCATATATCAATAGTTTAATCGTTAAAAAGTATATCAACGAGTATAATAGGATTAGTGCATAAACAGGATAAGATACCCGACTTATTTGTTATACTAAACACGGTTAGGAAAAACCTAGATTTGTAGGGGTTTAGCGCTGCTAAACCCCTACCGATGGAATCGAACGATTAAGCCGTTTTGAGGATAATGATGTCAATAAATTATGAATTAGTGTTAGAAGTCGGGGATCTGTCAATTAAGTATATAATCATTGATATAGCGTTTCATCTGTGGAGTTAAATCTAATGACACAAGCTGCAATCACAAATTTAGAATTAATTCAACCTTTAGCTAATCATCAGGCTTTAACAGATGAGCAATTTATGTTATTGCAGGAAAATGATAATCTTTATGAATATGTGAATGGAGAGCTAATTATAGTCGCAAATTCAGGTGTAGAACATGGCTACTTAGCTCTAACTCTTGGATATTTTTTAACAGGCTTTGTGCGTGATCATAAACTCGGAATAACTTGTGATTCTAGCACTGCTTTTAAAATGAAAACTGGTAACAAAAGATCACCCGATCTTGCTTTTGTTTCTAAGGAAAGATTGCCAGGTTTAAAGCGATTACCCAAAGGTTTTTTTGATGGCGCTCCTGATTTAGCTGTAGAAATTATTTCTCCTAATAATACTTTTGAAGAAATTCATAATAAATTAGTAGAATATTTTGAAAATGGCACTCGTTTAGCATGGGTAATATTGCCAGATGAAGAATGTGTATTAGTTTATCGCAAACCTAAGCCATCCCAGCTTTTGCAATTGGAAGATAGTCTTGATGGAGAAGATGTTATTCCTAATTTTAATTTGCCTTTGATAGAGTTATTTCAAGAATTATCTTTTTAGATATAGATTCTCAACTATGCAGCATTTAGACAGTTTAGATTTTGCCAGTAAAATTAAAGAATTAATTGATAATCTCAGAGGTTGTTTGAAAACTTGATTGCTGAAATTATTCCTAAATGTAAATATTTGAAACATTCATAATTTCTTACTTCTTTAAACAGGTCTTTATACTCTGCACAATATTCATCTATAGGACTCCTATTTGATTTTTGAACAAAACTCGGTACACCTTCATATTCTCAAATCCTCTTGCCTCTTGCCTTCCTACGCAGGAAAATTCAAGAATCAAACCGGAGTCCTTGTCATTTATTCGCTCTGAACTTATTTCCATCTTTTCATTCCCCTTCCCCTCAACTCCCCTGATAATAACCTACTCCTCTCCCGCTTCAATGCTTCTTTCTCTATGTAAAAAACAAAATCTCTGTCTTCCTTTTCCTTCCAAGTTTTAATTCTTTTTCTCTATTCAAAATGAGCGAACGGACAGATAGCATTTTCTCTGTACAACTCGAAAGTTTTTCGTATCGGTTTGTACGATACAGACTAATATTTCACTGATTGAGTTAAGTCTGGATCAAAAAACTGATCTTCTGTTACAATTGGTGGCGATTAAACTCTAACTAAACAATTTACGGTCATCTAAGAGGTCTTTATTTTATGGACGAACTTAATAAACAACTGAGTGCTTTTGGCATTTCTCCTGAAGAAATTTCAAAACAACTTTCCTCTATGGGAATTTCTTTCGACGAGATCGCTAAAAAGACAGCTTCTATCGGTGTTCCTAGTATCATTCTTGCTGTAGCATTCACCTCTTTTGGGGGTACGGGTCTAACCGTTACTCTTGCCACTGCTTTAGCGGGTTCAATTGGTGTTATCGGAGACAATTTGACGGGTTACGGAATCGAGATGATTCTTACTACTGTTTATGTTGAGCGTCGCAAAACGGAAGCGGAAGAAGCCCTTTACAGGGAAATTGATATTCTACCCCTTACCGATGCGTTAAAAATTAAGCTAAAAAGTCAACTTGCTCAGGTGAAAGTTACTGATAATACTACGGACAATATTTCTACTGAGAATAGTGCCAATGGTAGCACTAATCAAAATAGCGATCGCTGCCAGGTTGAAGAAACCCAGAGAGAACCCCAACAGGTTATGGCCGTTGCTAAATAATCATCCATTTACTGCATTCTCTAGGGAACACCAAAAAATAAATTACCCAATTTTGTGGGATGGGCATACTTCGACAGGCTCAGTACAAGTCCTGCCCGTCCTTGATGATTAGCGGGCAATTCGTCCCGCACCACAAGAAATTTTTGGGTATTTTTTTAATTGGAAGTCCCTTATTGTGTTCACCTACTTATTCGGCATTTAAGTTTTTAAGAATTTTCTGGGCTAAAAATTCCTTAATTTCTATATGTCTTGGTACAGCCTCAATGACACCTGTTTGAGGATTAATCCATAAAGAATCAGAACCACCTTCTCGTTTTAGGTAACAACCTGCTTATCTTAACTTTTTTTCTAATTCTTTACGTTTCATGGAATTAAAATAGTCTCTTCTATCGCATCTTCTGTGATTCCCCTGCGGATATGTGCCATAGGATCTTCAATAATCAATTGAATAGCAAGTTTCAAGTTTTCTTTCGCTTCCTCAATGGTTTCACCTTGACCATTAGCACCAGAAATTTCTGGACAAATTGCCCAGTATCCTCCTTCCGTTGCTCTCTCAATGATGGCTGTTAACTCTGCTTTCATAACAATTTTCACAAGAAGTCTACTAGATTTTAAACGATGATTAGTTACAAGATCAGCGATGACACTATCACCCAGCACGAAAAATCTCTCTAAAACTCTTACCTTCGCTTCTTCGCTTCTTCGTGGTTCATTTTTCGTAACCTCTGCGTTGTATTAAGCTTTGAAGCATGAATAATATAAATGAATTTGGTGATCCTGTGCAGTCCGGCATAAAATTAGTAATAGAGATAGCAAAATATAAATTAGCCCCAAATCCTTACTGGGTCTGATTTTGGGAATATTTAACTTTTAATTTTTAATTTTTAATTGGTATTAGTATGAGAATTAGGTTAAATTTAATTAAGATTCTAGACAAACTTCATGAATCTGCCATAAGCAAACCGACGTTTTATGGCTCAAATTACAAAATGGATTTATAAACATCCGTTACAAAAGCAGTCATATTAGTATCTAAAGGCAAATTAAAGATGAAATTCTCCTGGAGAGTCGTAGCACTTTGGTCAGTGCTGGCTTTGGTAATCGGCTTTTTCTTCTGGCAAGGGGCTTTTGCAGGCGCTCCTGCGGACACAGGCAAAAATGCCGCCAATACCCGTATGACCTATGGGCGCTTTTTGGAATACTTGGATGCAGACCGCGTTACCAATGTGGATCTATACGATGGTGGTAGAACCGCAATTATCGAAGCTAATGACCAAGACATCGAAAATCGCACCCAACGCTGGCGGGTAGATTTGCCCGTGAATGCTCCTGAATTAATTCAAAAGCTCAAAGAAAAGCAAGTCAGTTTTGATGCCCATCCTATCCGCAATGATGGGGCAATCTGGGGACTTTTGGGTAATTTAATTTTCCCAGTTTTATTGATTACTGGCTTGTTCTTTTTGTTCCGGCGCTCTAATAATCTTCCCGGTGGTCCTGGACAAGCGATGAATTTCGGCAAGTCCCGCGCTCGTTTCCAAATGGAAGCGAAAACAGGGGTGAAGTTTGACGATGTAGCGGGAATTGAAGAAGCTAAGGAAGAATTACAAGAAGTTGTTACTTTCCTCAAAC
Organism: Dolichospermum sp. UHCC 0352; assembly: GCF_009711925.1. Classification (NCBI taxonomy): domain Bacteria; kingdom Bacillati; phylum Cyanobacteriota; class Cyanophyceae; order Nostocales; family Aphanizomenonaceae; genus Dolichospermum; species Dolichospermum sp. UHCC 0352. The sequence continues at coordinate 14,883 of NZ_VIKY01000323.1, forward strand.
AACCTGAGAAATTTACTGCTGTGGGCGCTCGCATTCCCAAGGGTGTACTATTGGTTGGACCTCCAGGAACTGGTAAAACTTTACTGGCAAAAGCCATTGCGGGTGAAGCTGGTGTACCTTTCTTCTCTATCTCCGGTTCGGAATTTGTGGAAATGTTTGTGGGTGTGGGTGCTTCCCGTGTCCGTGACTTGTTTAAGAAAGCGAAAGATAACGCTCCTTGTATTATCTTTATTGATGAAATTGACGCGGTGGGTCGTCAACGGGGTGCGGGTATTGGTGGTGGGAATGATGAACGGGAACAAACCCTCAACCAATTATTAACAGAAATGGATGGGTTTGAAGGCAATACTGGCATTATTATTATTGCTGCTACTAACCGTCCTGATGTCCTAGATGCCGCTTTATTACGTCCTGGTCGTTTTGATAGACAAGTAACTGTAGATGCACCGGATATTAAAGGCCGTTTGGAAGTATTACAAGTTCATGCTAGAAATAAGAAATTAGATCCTAGCGTATCTTTGGAAGCGATCGCTCGCCGGACTCCTGGATTTACCGGTGCAGATTTAGCTAACCTCCTCAATGAAGCCGCGATTCTCACAGCGAGAAGACGCAAGGAAGGCATCACTTTACTAGAAATTGATGATGCTGTTGATCGGGTAGTTGCTGGTATGGAAGGTACTCCCCTGGTGGATAGCAAGAGTAAGCGGTTGATTGCTTACCATGAAATCGGCCATGCTTTGGTCGGGACTTTACTCAAAGACCATGACCCGGTACAAAAAGTGACTCTGATTCCCAGAGGACAAGCCCAGGGTTTAACTTGGTTTATGCCTAATGAAGAACAAGGTTTAATTAGCCGTTCTCAGCTAAAGGCTAGAATTACAGGGGCTTTAGGTGGTCGGGCTGCTGAAGAGGTAATTTTTGGCCGTGCAGAAGTTACAACTGGCGCTGGTGGAGATTTACAGCAGTTGTCAGGAATGGCACGACAAATGGTAACACGGTTCGGAATGTCTGATTTAGGTCCTTTATCTCTGGAAAGCCAGCAGGGTGAAGTGTTCCTCGGTCGTGACTGGACAACCCGTTCTGAGTATTCTGAAGCGATCGCTTGTCGCATTGATGCCCAAGTGAGAATGATTGTGGAAGAATGCTATAGCAACGCTAAGAATATCATGCGTGATCATCGCAGTCTCGCAGATCGTTTGGTTGATTTGTTGATTGAGAAAGAAACCATTAATGGTGACGAACTTAGGCAAATTGTGGCTGAGTACGCGGAAGTACCTGATAAATCTCAGTTTGCCCCCATGCTGTAAGGGTTGATTTTGCATCAATCAGATCCCCGACTTCTTGAAGAAGTCGGGGATCTTGTCGTTTTATTTATTATAATCGCAAGATGGTTCTTCCTTATCAAGCTAATGATAACATTTTTAAAATTGTTTGTCAATACCATAAATCTCTTTTTTGGGTTGGCGTTTTTGCGCTTTTTGGCGAAACATGATGGGGTGATTATGTTTATGGGGAGTAAGCCAGGAAGCCAGGGAATAAATTCCCTGTCTGATAGCTAAAGTCGGTTAAAACCGACTGGGTAGATAATACGTTTTTTGTAGGTTAGGTTAAGCGACAGCGCAACCCAACGCATTTGTTGGGTTTCATGCTATTGCTTCGCAACGCTAACGCGGATAAACCAACCTACGAATCTAAAGTCGGTTAAAACCGACTGGGTAGATAATACGTTTTTTGTAGGTTGGGTTAAGCGACAGCGCAACCCAACAAATGCGTTAGGTTTCATGCTATTGCTTCGCAACGCTAACGCGGATAAACCAACCTACGAGTCTAAACTTGGTTAAAACCGACTGGGTAGATAAACTACAAACTAGTTAAAGAGAAAATTACCGCCAAAGAGGTTTAAATTCGCATTGGCGCTGGTAAATCCAGATGTCCCTGATAAGGTCACTAATAACTGACCAGTACCAAAACCACTATTATTACCAATACCATCACCAACTCGTACTAATGTAGAAGTACCTGACGTAATCACATCAAAATTGGCAATACCTGTAAAGTTCAGTTGATCACCACCGACACCGCGCACAAATTGATAAACTGTATCTGTACCATCACCAAGAACATAATTAACGTTATCTACAGCATTATCGTTTAAACCCAAATACAGGCTATCGTTACCCTTACCACCAATTAAAGTATCTGAACCTGCATTACCAGTGAGGGTATCATTTCCTAAACCACCTGTGAGAATGTTAGCTGCTGTATTACCTGTAATGCTGTTATTGAGGTCATTACCTGTACCGTTAATCGCAGTTGTTCCTTGTAAAGTCAGGTTTTCTACGTTGGTGGTGAGGGTGTAAGTTACACTGCTGAAAACGATATCAGTTCCTTCATTCAGATTTTCTGTAATGGTATCTGCTGTATTGTCCACATAATAGGAATCATTACCAGCACCACCAATCATAGTATCAGCACCCGCACCACCGGTGAGGGTATCATTTCCTAAACCACCTGTGAGAATGTTAGCTGCTGTATTACCTGTAATGCTGTTATTGAGGTCATTACCTGTACCGTTAATCGCAGTTGTTCCTTGTAAAGTCAGGTTTTCTACGTTGGTGGTGAGGGTGTAAGTTACACTGCTGAAAACGATATCAGTTCCTTCATTCAGATTTTCTGTAATGGTATCTGCTGTATTGTCCACATAATAGGAATCATTACCAGCACCACCAATCATAGTATCAGCACCCGCACCACCATTAAGAACGTTATTACCAGTGTTACCTGTAATGATATTATTCAGGTTATTACCTGTACCATTAATAGCGGTTGTTCCGGTTAAAGTCAGGTTTTCTAAGTTGGCTTTTAATGTCCAAGTGATAGAAGATTCAACGGTATCAATACCACTATTTAAACTTTCAGTAATGACATCTCCTACATTATCTACTACATAAGTGTCATTACCACTACCACCGATTAATAAATCTGCACCTGTTCCCCCGTTCAGAGTGTCATTACCATCTCCACCACCTAAATCATCGTTTCCTGTACCACCTTTAACCCAATCATTACCAGTAGTACCATCAAAGCTGACTGTACCTGTAAAGCCACTTAAATCAAAGCGTTCAAATCCGAATACTGTTGTCCCAGGAATATCTAATTGATTGGTGGTGTTACTGGTATCTATGGAGATAATATCATTAACTGTTCCTCCGGTGATAATTAAGGTATCTGTACCATTACTACCTTTGATGGTGTCGTTTTGTTGTAAATTGCCCCATGTGCTGGTGATGGTGTCGTCTCCATATTCAGCATCTATGATATCTTGTTGGGCTGTGGTGGTGAAGCTTTCGTTATCGTTAAGATCAGTTACTCCAATGGTTAATTGTTTCTCGAAGAATAACCCATCTTGGTCTGTGGTTTTGACGCGAACGCTATAACTGTTTTTGGTTTCGTAGTCAAATACAGAGTTGGTTTTGAGTTGATTTCCGACAATGGTAAATAAACTATTATCAGTTGCACCTGTGCCTGTAACTAAGCTATAGGTAAAGGTGTTTCCTGTATCTGGGTCTGTGCTAATGAGATTACCAACTACTGTACCAATGGCTTGGTTTTCCGCAATTGTACTGGTGGACAGTGTGAGATTGGTAGGGGCTTGGTTATTAAACTCACTCACATTAATAATCCTTAAACCATCATAACCAGCAGTAAGATAGGCGTAGTTGCCGACTACTTGCACATGAGAATAACCAATGCCAGGCGTACTATATTCATCTTTGAGAGTGGGAGCAGTGGGATTGCTGATGTCGATTATTTTTAGTTTAAATCCATCAACCACGTAAGCGTAGTTGCCAACTACTTCCACATCCCCAGCAAACATTTCAAAATTGTAATTGCCTTTGAGGGTGGGAGCAGAGGGATTGCTGATGTCGATGATTTTCAGTCCTGTATAATCAGTCATATAAGCATAGTTTCCCAATACTTGCACACCCACAGCAAAGCCATAATCAGGATCATAATTACAAGAACTTTTGAGGGTGGGAATACTAGGATTGCTGATGTCAATTATTTGTAGTCCTTTATAACCATCAGCCACATAAGCGTAGTTTCCCACTACTTGCACACCCTGAGCATTACCAGAAGTATCGTAATTGCCCTTAAGGATAGGGGTTGTGGGGTTACTGATGTCGATTATTTGTAGTCCTGATCCAGCATCAGCGACATAAGCATAGTTACCAACTACTTGCACACCATAAGCCGCACCAGAAGTATCATAATTGCCTTTGAGAGTGGGAGCAGTGGGGTTGCTGATGTCAATTATTTGTAGCCCTGAACCATAATCAGCAATATAGGCGTAGTTACCCACTACGTTCACAACAACAGCCGCATCAGAAGTATCATAATTACCCTTGAAGGTGGGAGCGGCAGGATTGCTGATATCAATGATTTTTAGTCCTGACAGATAATCAGCGACATAGGCATAATTTCCTACTACTTGTACATCTATAGAATAGCTACTGGTATCATACTTGCTCTTGAAAATAGGGGCTGTGGGAGTGCTGATATCAATAGTTTGCAATCCTACACCATCAATCATGTAGGCGTAGTTGCCCACTACTTGTACATCATTAGTAGAATAAATAGTATCATACTTGCTCTTGAAAATAGGTGCTGTGGGATTGCTGATATCAATGATTTGTAGTCCTGAATAAGCATCAGCCACATAAGCGTAGTTGCCCGAAACTTGCACACCATAAGCATTGCCAGAGGTATCATAATTGACCTTGAGTGTGGGAGCAGTGGGATTGCTGATGTCGATTATTTGTAGTCCTGATTCATTATCAGCGACATAAGCGTAGTTGCCTACCACTTGCACACCCGCAGCAAAGCCAGAAGTATCATAATTGCCCTTGAGAGTAGGGGTCGTGGGGTTGCTGATGTCGATGATTTTTAGTCCTGAAGAACCATCAGCCACATAAGCGTAGTTGCCTACCACTTGCACACCATAAGCACTGCCAGAAGTATCATAAGTGCCTTTTAGGGTGGGAGCAGTAGGGTTGCTGATCTCGATTATCTGTAGTCCTGAATCACCATCAGCCACATAAGCGTAGTTGCCCACTATTCGTACATCCAAAGCCCAGCCAGAAGTATCATAAGCGCCTTTTAGGGTGGGAGCAGTAGGGTTGCTGATGTCGATTATTTGTAGTCCTGCGAAAAAATCAGCGACATAAGCATAGTTGCCCACTACTTGCACGCCCCAAGCATCATTTTGCACACCCCAAGTATTATTCTGCACGCGCCAAGCATAATTAATATCGTAACTTCCCTTGAAAATCGGGTTACTAGGATTGCTAATATCAATGATCTCCAGCATATCCCCTACAGCGTAGGCATAGTTTCCTACCACCGTCATAGCACTGGACTGACTTAAACGATCCCACACTCCTACTAATGTAAGTGCAAATACTCCCTGATAGGTGTTTAAGGTTTCTGCATAAAAAACAAGAGATATCCCATGATTTTCAGGAATATTTACCTCTAATTCCCAATTTCCCCCTAAAGCTGCATTTCCCGTTTTTGTTGCAGACGCGCTAATAGTTGCGTTGGTAATCTCACGTAACTTACGAATAAACTCTTCTCCAGCATCCCCCGCAGCGACGTTACAACCATAGAGTAAAATATTCTGACCTTGCCAGTGTTGTAACTGTTGGGTGTAATTGTGAATATTGGTTAAGTTTAATTGACTATTTCCTAAATACAAGCATCCAGGAGAACCGTGGGAAACGATGTGAATGGTGGTGATGTGGGGATGTTGTTGTAAAATTTGGCTAATTTGCTCAATCCCGTCTTGATTTGGGGAAAGAATCACCGTTTCTACACCCTCTACAACTCCTGTTTGTAGGGTCTGATAGTCGGAAACGGAGGCATCAATAACAACAATAGTTGTCGCGGTTTGACTGAGGGAAGAGTTGCTAAACATATTTTTTTCCTTTGTACTTGGTAACTAAGCTTTCATACCCGCCCGGAACTGAAGTTCCGGGCTAATAGCTAAAGTGCGTTGAAACGCACTGTGATTAAATCAAAATCAAAAATTATCCTATTTCTCGAATAAATACTGCCAAAATAGTCGGTTTTAACCGACTTGAGCTTTTAGACAGGGAATTAATTCCCTGGCTGGGAGGTACTTGACACTGTTGAGCAGTGGTAAACCTTTACAAATTCTTATCCAAACAGGTTAAATATGTATATGATGCTAGGATGTGTTACTGATAAACACAACCGTGATCTTTCAGTTATAAATAATCTTTTTATGACACATCCTTAGAGTCACGTATGTGACATATATGTAACTGAGACTTTAACAAAGTTTAGGGTTTTAAATCCCCCGTTGCCAAACTTAGGAATGTGAATTAAATAAGGTGCAAAAGTAGGGTGTGTTAGCGACAGCGTAACGCACCATTCCAGGTTACATCAGAATTGCAGGTTATTAAATTTGCGTTCCTTAATTAAGTACGAATCAAAAATTACCCCCCATTTATAAAAATAGAAGGGGGGTAATTTAACTTTTTATTGATTTAACTCAAATTCGATGAAATGAAAAACATCTTAATCTATATAAACGGTGTTAAGTCTAAATGCTCTTCAATTTGAGTAGCCAAAGAATCTAACATCTGCTCTCGCTGTTCTTTGTAATTCGCTACACCTGTGGGTAAAGATTTCAAACCCCGTTGTTGCCGGAGACGATTTACCCAAGCTCGTCGCCAAGGACCATTATCGAAAATTCCATGTAGATAAGTTCCCCAAACTGATTGACAACTATCTACTAACCCTAAATTAGCATCATCAAATAGAGGCTGACAGGATTTTTGATCTGCTGGGTTTTCTATGCGCGAGCGCCCTTGGTGAATTTCAAACCCAGTCACAGGTAAACCCGCTTGGGGATAATTAGAAGTAACTTGACGCTGACGGGCAGTTTTTTGACCAGTAATTACTGTTTTCATGGGTAATAAACTTAACCCTGGATATTTACCAACTTGTCCTTCCATGCCTTCTGGATCAGCTATAGACTGTCCCAACATTTGAAACCCGCCACAAATGCCTAAAACCGTGCCACCAGAAGCCGCATAGTTTTGAATTGCCTCCGCCATACCGCTTTTTTGCAAGGTAATTAAATCGGCAATGGTGGTTTTTGTTCCTGGGATAATTACTGCATCTGGATGTCCTAAACTTTGCTTAGGATGTAAATATTTGACTGTGACTGATGGTTCTGATTCCAAGGGGTCAAAATCTGTGAAATTGGCAATTCTGGGTAAACGAATCACCGCAATATTTAGTTCAGAGTTAGCTTTTGCTGGTTTGCGTTCTAGTAAATCTAGGGAGTCTTCCGCTGGGAAAACTTGTTCTAAATAGGGAATAACACCAACCACAGGTATACCTGTCCGTTCTTCTAACCATTTAATTCCGGGTTCGAGAATTGAGCGCTGTCCTCGAAATTTATTAATGACGACTCCTTTAATTAAGGCGCGTTCGTCTGGATCTAATAGTTCTAATGTGCCGACGACATGAGCAAATGCTCCACCTCTATCAATATCAACTACTAATAAAGTAGGTGCATTTAAATGTTTAGCAACCCGCATATTAGTTAAATCCCGGTGTTTGAGATTAATTTCGGCGGGACTACCAGCACCTTCACAAACTAGGGCTTCAAATTCTGTAGATAGGTATTGTAAACATTCTTTGATGGTCTGCCAACCGAGTTCAAAATATTGTTCGTAGTAATCTGTGGCACTAACTTTCCCGATGGCTTTACCTTTAAAAATGATTTGGGATGTCATATCCCCCTGGGGTTTAAGTAAAATTGGATTCATTTCTACCAAGGGTACTACTCCCGCTGCCCAAGCTTGCACTGCTTGAGCATAGCCTATTTCCCCGCCACTGGCGGTAACATAGGCGTTTAAAGCCATATTTTGACCTTTAAAGGGGGATACTCGCAACCCGCGCCGGGAAAGAATCCGACAAATAGCTGTGGTTATCAGTGATTTCCCTGCGTGGGATGTTGTTCCCACTACCATGATTGCTTTCATTTTTAATTATATTTTAGTATGTTGATATTAAGTAGTGCATCTGTAAATAAGCTGTTATTTTTTTAAACTTGCATATCTCGTTATCTCGTTCCCAGTCTCAGACTGGGAATGTAGATGGCGGCTCTGCCGCTAGTGACATGAGGCAGAGCCTCAGCATTGGCATTCCTAGCCGGAGGCTAGGAACGAGGTCAAACTGTCAAAAGGGTAAACGTAACCAACGAGTCATAAAATCATTGTAGCGATCGCTCAGGGAAGGATGACGCAATTTCTGATCTTTTAACTTGACAATCAATTGATGACCCAAGGGAGTTAGGCGAAAACTGTCTGTAATGCCCTGTCCATCAACTTCTCGCCGCAATACTCCTACATCAATTAACCAGGCTAAAGCGTTTTCACAGGTCAATTCTGATAAGGGTTGCTTGGTGTAACTTTGCTGATTTCCTTTCTCCATTGCTATAGCACCTAGTTGGATACTTTGGCTAGTCATGGCTATAAACAAATTGAGGTTGAAGGGCGAACAGATTAGCGATCGCTCGGCTCTTTCTAGGGCTTCACTAGTATAAACTAAGGGTTTAAGGTTTGGGGAATCCACAGTAGACATTTTTCATTACTCTAAGTTGTGCTTTTTGTCAATGCTTTGAAAATAAATACCTCTTTGGCAGAATATTCCGTAAGCAAGTTATTTAAATATTGTAAATTATTGTAAAATCTTGATTGCATAAAGATTTTTAAACAGGACAAGGTGAATTATGCCTCTATCAGTTGGTACAGACGCACCTGCATTTACCGCCAAAGACACTAACGGCAATACAATTTCATTATCTGATTTTGCTGGTAAAACAGTAGTTCTCTACTTTTACCCCAAAGATGACACACCAGGCTGCACCAAACAAGCTTGTAGTTTCCGTGATTCTCAAGCTGAATACAAAGACAAAGATGTAGTTGTCTTGGGAGTAAGTGCTGATGATGAAGTTTCTCATCAAGCATTCACCAATAAATATAATCTGAATTTCCCTTTATTAGCTGATACCCAGAAAAGCATCATTACAGCTTATGATGTTGATGGTGGTGGTTACGCCAAGCGTGTTACCTACATCATTGATGGTAATGGCAAAATCATTGATGTTGATGCTGCTGTTAACACTACTACTCAAGCTAGTGATGTTTTAGCAAAACTGGGACTTTGATCATTAAGTATACTCAAAACGGCTTGACTGTTTGATTCTAAACCTAGGGGTTTAGCAGTGGTAAACCCCTACACATCTGGGTTCTTTGTCATTTGGCAAAAGTTTAAATCTCACCCGTGTTTAGTATAACTCCATAGGGGCGCAGGACTTGCGCCCATTATTTCCCATTTAAGTGTTATTTACCTGATGATGGTAAAATCTGTAAGGGAAGTAGATTTTGTCCAGGGATAATTGCAGAAGATCCTGGATTTTGTTTTAGTTGAGGCTGAAGAAGTTTTTGTTGTGCAGCTTTAAATGTGGCTGCGGCTAGGTCTAGCTGTTGATTTTGTTCATCAGCATTCCATTGAATAGTCCCAAAGTTGGCTTGATGAATCATGTTCATCATATCGAAACCTGAGCCATTGCCAGATAAAGGATTACTACTGCGATAGCCTTGCTGACCCAAGGTATCGCTTTCCAAACTACCAAAGGGTTGATTAGTATCAGCTAAGGTAGGTTCTCCTACTAGGATAGAAGCAAAGCTAACCCCGGCAATAGTGGCAACAATAATTTTGTGAACTGGTAAAAATGATCTTTTCATGAAAGTTCTCCTTATATATTTTTAGGCAAGACTCCGGCGTAGTTGGGGTTGAATACTCAGTAAAGCCACTAATGCAAAACCTAGTAACACTAATAACGCTCCCCCAAAGGTAACATCACCCCAAAAGGCGTGCATTACTATATCATTTAATCCCCAACTGCTGTGTAGATATAAATAGCGAATCGGTTCAATCGCATAACTGAGAGGGTTGAGGGTAGCAATAACCTGTAACCAACCGGGCATAAAGGATAAAGGCGCTAAGGCTGTGCTGGCAAATAATAATGGGAGGTTAGTGACAAAAATTACGGCAATAAGTTCAATGTGTCCGGGTAATGCAAAGGCTAAACCCAAGGAAATAGCGGTGACACCCAAAGCCAGTAGAAAGACAATGAGAGCGATCGCACATAATCCTGTAAAATCAGGTAAGCCAGCCCCTAAAAATGCCGCTGCTGCCACAATTACCGCTGCTTGTAGTAAACTTTGGCTAATAATAAAAATAGCAGAAGCAAAAACAATTGAAAAGCGTGAGGCTAGAGGTGCAACCAGCAACCGATTTAAAAAGCCAAATTCCCTATCGAACATTACAGGTAAACCAGCATTCAAAGCCCCAGCAAAAGCAGTAAAGACTATGACACCTGCTGCTAGAAATTGCCCGTAATTTGTCGTACTACCAAATAAACCTGTGGGTGCATTTTGGAATAATGCCCCAAATAAAACTAACCACATGACGGGCTGAATAATCCCTGCTATCAGGCTAGAGGGACGACGTTGGAGTTGAATAAACAGACGACGAGTTAAAGCAAAAGTTTCTTGAACAATTTCTGCGAAAAAATTGGAGGTTGTATCAGCAACTACAGGAGATGAGGTTAATTGTTGCCAATTCACAGCTACTTTATCATTACTCATAGAATGTAAAAATTAAAAGGCATCAATCATAAACATTCCTGCAACTTGTTAGTTAGCAAAAAATATTTATAATTCTTAACCCTATATTACAACGAATCCCCAACAAGATCAAAGTAGAGAAATTGCCATTTTGATGCTGTTACTGTCGAAGCCAAAATACTGCGATACTATACTCTATACATAAATCACATAATATAAACTGATCATGGAGCTAAATTCCTTACCGACAGAGGTAATTTTGACACATCCGCGTCAGTCTCTTGGTAAATTACAACTTGATTGGACACCCCAACCGGGAAATTATCTTGATTTTGCCGAAAAAACCTACGTAGTTTTAGAGCGTTGCCATAGATATCAGCTTAAAGGAGGACGCTATAGTTTACACAATATCGCTATTTACGTACAAAAAGCCCAAAGACCAGAACAGAAAAGTTTAGTAGAAGGACGTTGGGTTATAGGTGATGCTACCTGTAACTATAATGCTCTTTCAGAAATTATGCGTTGTGCAGTTAATCCAGAAGGACCTTGTAAATCTTGTCGGTTCTATGAAAGTTAGTTGTCAGTTGTCAGTAGGGGCGAAGCATTTGGAAGAT